>CALDTA010000247.1:0-9008 GCA_937924455.1 uncultured Deinococcales bacterium | reverse complement strand
CGCCTAGTATGGTTCCAAAGCACGGTTGATGTGTTTGGGTAAGGGTTTCTGATTTCATCTTGTTTTAAAGATGTGTATGCGTGCAGCTTAGTCTATAGAACTTGCGTTATAGGTGTTGATTTCAGCATTTAATTGATTAGGGTTTAATTCTCCGAGGCTCTGCCTCGAAAAAATATATCAATGTGTGAATCAATGTGTGACTTGTTCATAGGAGATTTTCTTTGACAGTACCCCGCCTGCTCTCCTGCGGAGTCCGTTTTACTTTTGTTTGCTTTTATTTGCTGTTTGCTTCAAAAGAAATTACTTCATCAAAACTTTAAGTACATAAAAAACAATATAGATAATCCCTAGATTATGCTTGCATTACCTACTGTTATGGGTAAAGAGGTGGGTTTTTAGTGCCTATTTTATGGGTATTCGGCGGTCAAGTCTTAATTTTACCTAACTAGATTTTAATGGCAATTTATTTCATAAGTAATATGCTGCATTACAACTTGTGAGGCAAAACGACCTCATTTGAAGAAGATTTAAGAAGAATCGAAATCTTTTGATTTACCGTGTTAGTAACGACTGAAGTAATGGAGTTAGTACACGTGAACTAGCAGAAACACTTTTTTAGAAGTGTTCAGAAGATTCCAGATTTTAAGTTTCAGGTTATCAAACATGAGCTTTTGCTAAAGGCTTAGATAATAAATCTTTGAGAAGTAATTTTTGATAATCACGTTTATAACAACGTCAATGTATTAGCAAAGTATTGCTAGTGCTATACGTAAAGCAAGTAGGTTAAGCGGGAAGAAAACCAAATAAACAAGTTACTTAGGTTTGTATTTTGGTTTCAGTTGAAGGAAGGAAGATCTAAACAGATAACTTCTGTTGAAGATGAAAGATAAGGACAGAGATTGTCACTATCAGATAGATCATTAGATCTCCATTCAAGACCTTGAAGGAGGGGAGTATGGCCTCACTAGGTGAAAGATTTGCACAATTGAGAAAACCACGCATTGAAGCGGTTGGTTTAGAAATTGGTGCAAGCGCACTCAAAATCGTGGAACTCAAACCAGGTGTTCCACCAAGTTTAGAATCATTAGCAATTCGCCCAATGCCTCCTGGCATTTTTGAAGCGGATACTGTTGCCGATCCAGACGCACTTGTGGCAGAAATAAAGGCGCTTTATGACGATGCGGGTATTAATATTCGTAAAAAGCCACAAGTTGTTACAGCTGTAACTAACTCTCAGGTGATTACTAGGAACATCTTTGTTCCTAAAATGTCGCTTGCAGAATTAGACGAAGCGATTAAGTGGGAGGCAGAGCGTTATATTCCTTATCCACTTGAAGAAGTTAGTCTTGACTTTTATGCACTCGATCATCCAGATGACCTTGAAGATGATTCTCAGATGGAAGTTGTGATTGCTGCTGTTCGTTTGGATGCTATTGAGAAGCCGATTGCTTATATGAAAGCAGCAGGGCTCGAGCCTGTCGTGTTCGATGTCAAGCCTTTCTCGCTTTTAAGGTCTCTTAAAGGGTCACTTTTAGGGGACAAGCTAAGCAAAATGACATTGGTAGGCGATACCTATACTGAAGATGATGAAATAGGTGTTGTTTTAGAAATTGCAGCTTCAGGTACAACCATTACCTTGGTACGTGGTGAGCGTGTGCTTATGAACCGTAATGTTAGTGCTTCAGGGGATGACTTTACTGCTGCACTACAGCGTGCCTTCAATCTAGATTTTGATTCCGCAGAGGACATCAAAGTCAATTATGGTACGGCGATGATTCCGACCGAAGACGAAGAAGAGCTTTTAAACTTTGAGACGCAACGGGAGCAATTTAGTCCTGGTCGTGTATATGAAGCGATTCGTCCAGTTCTGGTTGATTTGACCACTGAGATTCGTCGTAGTTTAGAATTTTTCCGAGTACAAGCTGGTGATGCCAATATTTCTCGCATGATGGTCGTTGGGGGTAGCGCAAAGTTACCTGGACTATCTGAGGCAATTGGTGACGCACTAGGTTTCCGTGTTGATATTGGTGATCCTTGGTTGACAGTTGTTGTTGATCCAGATCGTTTTGATAGCGAGTATCTGGAGAGTGTTGGACCAGAGATGGCTGTGCCTATAGGTCTTGCTTTGCGAGGTGTCAGCCTTGATTAATATTAACCTCTTACCAAAGAACCAAATTCGCAAGCGTGAACCTGCACATTGGAAACTTATTGCGATTCTTTTACCTATTTTGGTGCTTGGCTCAATCTTTAGTTTACAAGTATTGACGAATTTAAAAGAACGTAGTTTAAAACAGCAAAAAAATGAGCTCGAGCTAACCCGCAGACAGATGCAAAAGCACTTAGATGAATTTAATGCGCTGACTGCACGCAAGGCTGATTTACAAGAGCTTTTAGCTATTCGAGATAGTGTTAAAGATGACTATATTGTATGGTCTGATGAAATTGCATTGATGCTAGAAACCTTACCAGCACCTGTTGGCAATGTGCCAAGTATTGCTTTTAATGACCTGAATATTAGGGCACTTGATGCACGTGAGCGAGAACGTTTACAGCAAGATCAAACCTATGAGGGACTTGATGCAGGTGCTGAAATGGAAGTTACTGGAACGGCTATCAATTCTCAAGCTTTGGCGAGTTACTTACGTAGATTGCAAGACTCATCGCTCTTTGGTGTGGCATTTAGAGACGCTTCTCTTGATGAAGAAACTGGTAGTTACACCTTTGATTTATCGGTAGGTGCAATTGCAAAAGGAAAACCTGAAGTTGTTGCAACACGTGCTAGAGATACTGAAGCAGAAGCAGAAGAACAGCAAGGCAACAGATCTGCTGTAGGAACAGTTGTGAATAGCAGTCGCAGACTTGCGAGTCGTAATGCAGATACAACAAATGCGATTGACGAGGGACAATGATGTTGAGTCGATTAAGTTTCTTAGAAAATATAAAGTTCAAACTTAAGCAACGTGATATTGCAATCATTGTAACTATCTTATGTATTGCTTTAGCAGCAGCATGGTGGCAGTTTGTACGTACACCTAGTATGCAGCGTATTGCAACCCTCAATACAGAGATTGAAAAAGTTGAAAAAGATATTGGTATTGCTAAACGGGCACAGCGTGAATTACCAACACTTCGAGAAGAGATTTCTGAGCTCGAGCAGGAACGCATAGCTTTTTTAAGAGAGTTGCCAACTGAGAACGAGGTTGCACAGCTTGTAGGGCGTTTACGTTCAGCAGCAGCTGATGCAGATGTGTTGCTTACGCAAGTTAGCTCTGGTCGAGGTAGCAATGAGAGTGTTCAAGGTGTTAGACCATTAGGGTTTACCGTATCTACTTTAGGAAAATATCCAAATACGCTTTTCTTCTTGAGGCAGTTAGAGTCTTTTCAGCGCTTTACAAAGATAAGTCAAGTTGGGTTTTCTGTTGACGAACAAGGCACAGCAAATCCGAATTTGAGTACGGCCTACGATTTTGTTGTTTATGCTTTTGTTGGCAATGACCCTGGGGCGGGAGAGTCACGATAAATATGTTGAGTTTTAAATATATACATCAGTATAAGGTTAGTCGTTTTTTGAAGCATGTCTATTTAATAGATAGTTGTATTAGCAATGCCATTAAAGATTTTGCGAAAGATTTTGCAAAACATGATGCGAAAAATTCAGAAGGTCGCTCGAATTTTGGGCGGGGTTCTGGATGGAATATTGGGTGGAGTGCTAGATGGGAAATATTTAGATGAATGTTTTTGGTATGACACACACTCGGATATTGCGGATTTCAGTGGCGTTATCGTTACTGTTACTTGCTAGTTGGGTTTGGTTTAACTTTTTAACCCAACCACAGGCTACAAATTTATTTATACAATCACCTTCAATATTGCAGAAGATTTCTTTAGGAAATGCAAGTAGTAATTTATTACAAGCTAGAATTGGTGATGCATCTATTGCTGAACTTCCTCCTTTACCTGGCTTTTCAAGTCCACGTCAGATAGAAGGTATTGAAGTTTTAGGAAATAACTCTGTTAGTAATTCATCGCTTAGTAGAACAGCAACAGATAATCAGCTTGGTACTGGGGCAGGTTTACAAAATATAACTTCTCAAGATGCAGTTACTAACTTTGCAGATGCACCTGTAGAAGGTGGTCCTGCACCGCTATTACCAAGCGCACAAAGACAAAATATCGAAATTGCAGATTTGCCATTTTTAATTAATGCGCCACCTGCGCTAGCAGAGGATAGCGAAGAACAAATTGTGATTGCTGCACCATCTGGGCGATTAACAGTTAACCCTTTTGCACCTATCTACATAGATGAAGAAGTAGCACGTCCACAACGCAGTACTAGTAATGTTGCAACTGCTCCATCGCAGACTAGTACGGCATCTGCCAATAGAACTAATCAAACAGCTACACGCTCATTAGGCAATTCAAATAATACAAGCCGTGCAGAGGCTGAAGTTGTTCAGCCGAAAATTGAAATTGGTGCAGTACCGACACCACGTCCGATATTGCCACCACCAAGCAGACAGAGTAACTTACCAGCTAGTTTTTCAAGCGAGTCTGTAGCTGTGAAGCCAAGCTTGTTGAGAGCACCGATTCGTGCGTCTTACTACGAGCCGTCTGAAGTACCAGAGCCAGTTGTGCCAGAGCCAGTTGTGATTGAAGTACCAGCAGAGGTAGTCGAAGAAGTAGTGCGTGAACCTGTAACACTTGATAGAAGTCGTCTTACTGGTATTCGTTTACCAATCGCTGCTAGCTCACAGCCTAATGCTGGTGTGTCTACACGTGCTTATAATTCATCAGATGATGCAAATGTTGCTAACTTACCTTCTGTAAGTCAAGCACCTGCGCAGCCAATAATTGGTTCAAACATAGCAGCACGTTTACCACAAACAGCAGGTGTGAGAGCCGCAGTTAGTGCGCCAAGTTTACAGCCTATTGGTTTAAGGCAAGCACAGCTTATTGGGCGACGCAATGTACCTGTTGTAGAAGAGGAAATTGTTGAGGTTGAGGTGCCAGCAGAACCTGAGCTACGTCCAGTGCAAATTGCATTACGAGCGCCTGAGCCTGTAGCAGTGCCTGTTGTGCAAGCACCTGTTATTGAAACACCTGTAGTAGAAGCGCCTGTAGTAGAAGCGCCTGTTGAAGAAGAAGAGGTCGCTGTAGTTGAAGAGTCTCAAGAAGAGGCAAATGCTTTAGCCGCTCAAGAACAACAAGCAGTTAGCAGGCAGTCTTATATTGCTTCTATTTCAAGTACCTTGAATGTGGTCGAGCCTGAAGTTGAGCCAGTACAGATGGCTGTTGTAGCAGAGCCTACAGAACAGGTTGGACTAGCAGAAGCTGTTGGTGCTTCTGTAGTTTCAGCATATGTGAGAGATAATAATCTTAGCTTCACGGGTGCTATTTTAGGTCCAGTGAGTGTTGCTATTTTTGAAAGTCGTTTAGGGTCATTCCATGTACCTATTGGTGAAATGATTCCTGACACAGAGATTCGCTTGACAAATGTTAAGCGTCATGAGGTTGAGTTAAGACAAGGATCTGAAAGTCAGATTATTTATTTGGATTTGGGGCAGTGATTATGAAGAAACTATTGCAGTATAGTCAGCAATATAGCTATACCAGTGATACAGCACAGCTAGCAAGCAAAATGCGTGTAGCCATGCTGATGGTATTAGTTTTATTAGGAATTGGGCTTAGTTTAGGGTTTAGTTTGAGCTTTGCTCAAGATGGTGGTAATGAGAATGGTACTGGGGTTGTTGCGTCGATGCCTTCAGGTATGCAAGCAGCAGTACCCACTAATATTGACACACAGTCGATCAGAGTTAGTGAGCTCGAGCCCTTACCAACAGATGCTAAGTACGATCAAGTTATTACCTTTAATACAGGCATAGCAGGTGCATCATTACCTGTAATGATTGAAGCACTTGCCCACTCAGTTGGTTTGACGGCAGTTATTGAAGATGTACCGAATAAACAAGTTACTTATAATTTAGGTAAGAAGCCTTTCCGTCAAATTTGGCAAATCTTAATTTCGCTAAATGGCTTGGATTATCAGCTTTTATCTAATGATGTCATTATTGTAGGTACTGTTGATACGATTAGTCGTTTTAATGAACGAGAACCACAACCAGAAGTTGTTCAGGTGCCAGTACCAGAGCCAGTGCTCGAGCAGAGATTCTATAAGGTTTCTGGAGATACTGCTGAACTAGCAAATGCAGTTGCAACTGTAGCGCCAAATGCTACTGTTGCACCCTTCCCAACAATTCAAACTATTTCAGTACGAGCGTCTGAACAGGAACATTATGCTATTGCAAATGCTCTAAAAGAGATTGATATTGTCAAAGAAGAACCTGTTGAAGTTGTTGAGGCTGCTCCTGAGCCAGTCGCTACCGAACCAGAAGTAAAAGAGCCAGTGGTGGTTTATGCTGAGACTGAGCAGCGTGTTTATCGTTTGTCAAACGCTGTAGCACCCGATATCGTGACTTTGCTACAACAATCTACTGAAGCGCAAACGCCAGAAGTAGATGTACAAGCACAAAGCGAAGCAGGTATCGCAGTACCACCTGGCGCTTCGCTAGAAACACTTGAAGATGGTACGATATTTATTACGCCTAAAGTTAGTGTTGTTGCAGATGAGCGCACAAATAGCTTGGTTGTTCAAGCTACCGCAGAACAGCATCATGAATTTGTTGCCTTGATTCCTCAGCTTGATATTGCTCAAAAACAGGTGAATGTTCAAGTACGTATTCAAGAAATTAAGAAAAGTACTGTTAATAGCTGGGGCGTAGATTTAAGTGGGGGGTTTGGTAACTTTTCAGCAAATTTGCTTGATACAGGTTTGAATTTTGTTTTTGATGCACAACGTGCTATTTCAGGGCTTAATATTGGAGCAGTACTTGACACCTATGAAACGCAAGGTTTGTCTCGTCGTGTTGACGATACAACGCTTACTGTTCTTGATAATGGTGAAGGTATCATGCAGTCTGGTGGTGTAATTACTGTTGTTGAGCGTAACACAGTTGGTGGCGATGGAGGAGACTTGAACTCTCTCGAAATCCCATATGGTGTGCAGATTAGTGTTAAACCAAGAATTGGTAACGATGGTCGTATTACAATGACTGTTCAAGCCAAAGTTGAAGATCTTCTCTCACCGCTTGATTCAACTGATATTCAGCGTTCAACTAATAGTGTTGAGTCACTTATCAGTCTAGAGCCTGGACAAACTGTGCTTCTTGGGGGGCTTTTCCAAAACAAGTTTAAAGAAAATATACAAGGTACGCCAGTCTTAAGTAGCCTTCCTGTGATTGGTTCAGCATTTAGTAAAACTACACTTGAAGAAGATGAAAGCGAGCTTCTTCTAATCGTAACAGCAAATGTGATTGAATAATACCGTGTCCGAAACTATATGTAATAAGCAAATGAGTTAGAGCTATCATTTGCTCAACCATATTCTGTATCTAATTAGCAATTCCACGATTAACTGCGACAGCAGTTAATCGGCGAGTTTCGTAACGAGTAAGAATAAAGCCACTCAGTGTGTACAGTTATTTCGTGGAAACGCTGTAATAATCTGTGAGTTACCTAGATATCTCCATAAAAATGACATGAAAATGATATCAGACTAAACTACAGATATAAACGGAATTGGTATAAATTGGAAAAAATGTAGTTGTACTAACTGGGCTATGCACAGATATATCATGCCCAGATATATCACGCACAGATTACTGACCAGCAAACTTGTAGTCGAATAAAGTAGACTCAAGTATGTTGGTCAGTTTTATTATTGCGACAAAAAATCGACCTGAACGTCTTCGTAAAGCCTTAAGTTTTTTAAAGGGGCAAAGCTATCAACATTGGGAAGCTGTTGTTTGTGACGATGGAGATGGTCGTGGATACTTTCTTGCACAAGAAGATTCAGATACACGGATTATAGGGGTTAAAAATGCTGGTATTGCACAAGTAGATGCACGAAATACTGCGATTACTGTGGCAAAAGGCGAGTTACTTGCACTACATGATGATGATGATTGGTGGGAAGATAGCAATCATCTGAGTACTGTGGTTGATGCTTTTTCACAATCTGCC
The DNA here is from genome assembly GCA_937924455.1 of uncultured Deinococcales bacterium. Classification (GTDB taxonomy): domain Bacteria; phylum Deinococcota; class Deinococci; order Deinococcales; family Trueperaceae; genus CALGZD01. Next base: position 929 of record CALDTA010000247.1, on the reverse strand, counting down.
AGCTCTCAATCTGCCAGTTCGCAATCTGCCAGTAAAGATGCCATAAAAGAGGCACTGCTATGTAGTTATGGCTGGATGGTTACAGAAGAGAATGGTCAAACAGTAAGTAAAGAACTATTTGCGTTTGATGCAACACCTAGCTCTTTGCTAAAAAACAATACAATTTTGACTTCAAGTATGGTTTATCCAAGACGGCTGCACCAAAAGCTTGGATTGTTTGATAGAGCTGTGGAAGGTTATTTTGATTGGGATTGGTCTTTACGGGTTACGCAGGCGGGATACCCGTTGTTTGTAAATAAAAGTCCGAGCATTTGCTATTTAGTTCATGGGACAAATGGATCACATATTGTTGAAAGCGAACGAAGGCTTAGAAACTTTCAAGCTTTTAAGAATAAACATAATTTGGATATTGTGATTAAGAATCATGCCTCGTTATTGCAGAATGACTAAAGATGTATGTATACGGGGTTTGCTAACATTTTGCTAGCAGAATGTGAATCGCCACATTATTCTCTTATTATAAGCGCTTCCACGATTCACTGCGACAGCAGTTAATCGTGGAATTAAGCAAAAGTCGTATGACTGCAAATTTCTTGAAGCCTCTATTATGTGTCTTTTGCGTCTAGAACGCACTTTCTATTAGCGTTTCCACGTAATGTTGACCCATGCTAAATGAGTTCGTTTCTACTCGCGCTGTGTGGTTTTCACAGACATCTGCATCGCCGATTAACTGACTTATACTAAACTGAAAGAAAAAAGTCATAGTCGTCATAGTCGTCATAGTCCATGAGCAAAGAAAGTTGTCATTAGAACCGAAGGACAAAGAAGTTAAAAGACATCGTCATATTGGTAATTATGACATTTATGATTCACTTCGGTATTAGGTCAGTTAATCGTGGAAGAGTTTTATATTCACGGTTTTGGGGTTT
>CALDTA010000246.1:0-2666 GCA_937924455.1 uncultured Deinococcales bacterium | reverse complement strand
TTCTTGAAGGCTCTATTATGTGTCTTTTGCGTCTAGAACGCACTTTCTGTGCATTGAGGATTTGAGATTATAATCCGATACTGCACAAGCTGCTATAGTTCTGAGTTTTCATAATATTTGCGTCTGTGACAGTACTCTCGATGTTTTCATTCACGCCTACATAGTACGCTTTATACAGGGTCATACGTTTTTTATTGGACTCTCTGTAACAGCGTTTTGTTGGATCTTTCTTTGGAGTGATGATACACTTCCACCAAAAACTTGTAGTATGACAAGCTCTTCCACAATTAACTGACCTAAGTCAGTTAATCGGCGAGCTTCGTAACGAGTAGGAACGAACTCATTGAGTATAGGTCAATATATTTAGCTTTTTGGTAAAAAGGGTCTGAAATGATATTTCAAGTTCAATAGTATCGATATACTAAATTTGCACAGCTCTAAAAGAACACACTATAAAGGAGAATACTATGCGTATGCGCTACAGAAATGTTCCAAGATACTTACCTATATTATTTCTATTTGTTACAGTACTAACAGTGAACGCCCAAAGCAGTTTTGAGAACCGTATCGATGTCATTAGACCAGATGCACCTGAGCTAGCTGCTCACGGTGATTACACGATAGGTGTACAGACTATTGAACTGGTCAATCCTGATCAGCTAGATGTTTTGAATGTTGAAGCAGACGGGACAATCCCACGCTATGACCGTCCTTTAACTGTAGAAATCTGGTACCCTGCCACGTTAGAAGAAGGGCAAGAAGCTGGTGGTGAGTACACGGTGATTGCCAGAGACCCCGAACTTGAAGTTACGTTGCAGGGGCAAGCTGTTCGAGATGCTGTGCCAAATGATGCTGATGGACCCTACCCACTGATTATCATTTCACATGGTTATCCTGGCAATCGTTACCTAATGAGTCACTTAGGCGAGAACCTTGCTAGTAAAGGTTACGTGACTGTTTCGATTGACCATACAGACAGTACCTACAGTGACCAAGCTGCCTTTGGGAGTACCTTGCTCAATCGTTCTTTAGATCAGCTCTTTGTTCTAGAGCAGATGGCAAACATAGGTGCTTCGCACAGCGACAGTACCCTAGCAGGCATGATTGATGTTGAGAACACTGGCATCATTGGTTACTCAATGGGTGGCTATGGTGTAGTGAATGTTGTGGGTGGTGGCTACACTGCTGCAAGTGTTGCCTACCCTTGGGGTACGCCAAGTGGCGCACTAGAAGTTCGCCAAACAGGGAACAAGGCTTTTGAAGATAGCATGGATAGTCGCATCAAGGCTGTTATGGCTTTTGCACCTTGGGGTATGAATACTGGCTTTTGGGATGCCGAAGGCTTAAGTGGTATAGAGACGCCAATCATGTACGTGGCTGGCAGTGTTGATGATGTATCTGGCTATGAAAATGGTGTCAAAGCTATGTATGACCTCAGTGTAAACGCTGAGAGGTTTTTACTGACATTTGAAAATGCCAATCACAATGCTGGCGCCCCAGTAGAAGCACCGATCGAAACATGGCAACCTAGCGAGACCTTACCCTTTGTTCCTTTTGAGCACTATGCTGATGCCGTCTGGGATACAACTCGCATGAATAACATAGCCCAACACTTCGCAACTGCTTTTTTTGCTAAGTATGTAAAGCAAGACGAAGCTATGGGTGACTATCTTGATTTAGTTGAAAATGCCAAAGATGGTGTTTGGGCTGTGGATGATGCTGGTGAAGAACAAGATGATCACAGTTATTGGAAGGGTTTTGCTAATCGAACTGCTGTTGGGTTGAGTTTGATGCATGATATGCCTGAGTAAAATTTAGATAAAGTATCGTATAATTTTAGGAGCTATGAGCATTGGTTCATAGCTCCTAATTGTTCAGTTATTTGATCTATTTAGGTTGGAGGTGGCTAAGTGATAGAAGTTAGCGTTGATGAACTCAAGAAAAATTTACTGAAGTATCTTGAACAAAGCCAAAACGAGGATATTGTTATTACAAACCAAGGCGAGAAGATTGCTGTGGTTATGAGCCCTAAAAGATATGTAACTTTAAACAAAGTCAATCGAAAAGAGCGTTTTGAAAATTTAGCTGGTGCTATGGCTAGCATTGAAGGTGTGAACTTTGATTGGGAACTTTTAAAAAGAGAAGTATGGGAATCTAAAGAATTATTCGAATAAAATTATTGTAGTTTCTCCAAAATAGAAATATCCTCAGCATCAATCAGATCATCTGCCAACCAACCGTCCAAGTCATACTCAGCCATACAACTTTCAGCGAAAGCTTCTAGCTCTTGGGCAAGGCCCGGTTTTCCATTAACACCGTGCTGTGCGCCTAAGTAGGGTTCTAATCTCACTGCCTCATGACTCCCTGCATAATTCCTTTCATACAGTTCATGCCGACCAGCAAATTCTGAGCCTGTCGCATCCCACAGCAGTTTAAGAATCTTGACCCGTTCTTCAGATTGCATATCTCCGCTACTTACCAAAAAGTATTGGTTTCTGTGACAACACCTGAAACAAAGATTTTCATGTTTGGAGCCTCCGTTTTTGTAGGATGGGCTGTGCCCATCTTGACAAAACCATCATAAACAAAAAATTGACTACACCCACCTGACCAACAAAATCATCATTCACCAACCACCCCCGACAAATCCCCAAAATCCAACTCAA
>CALDTA010000245.1:0-6749 GCA_937924455.1 uncultured Deinococcales bacterium | reverse complement strand
TGCTTTCTGCTATGACTACCCCATTTAAAAGTGCTTTTGGCATAGTAAAACCTCTCTTTTACCTCTCTCTTACAAGAGCACTTTATGACCTAGACAAAATCTAGACCGTAGAGTGTCATACTGTCAGGCTAAACAAAGAAGAATTTATACCGTGTCCGAAACTATATGTAATAAACAAAATGTAATAAACAAATGAACTAGAGCTATCATTTGCTCAACCATAGTCTGTATCTAATAATCCGTCAGTTACCTAGATATCTCCATAAAAATGACATAAAAATGACATAAAAATGACATAAAAATGACATCAGACTAAACTACGGATATAAACGGAATTGGTATTAGTTGGTACACTAAGCACTATGAAGTTCAAAGATAAAGTAGCAGTTATTACAGGTGCAGCCTCTGGCATGGGCGCAGCCACAGCCAGAGGCTTTGCAAAACAAGGTGGACATGTTGTTATCGTTGACCAAAATGAAACTTTAGCCAAAGAAGTAGCAAATGAAATTGATGCAATACCTGTAATTGGCGATATTAGCGATTCTGCATTCTGTAACAGTGCAATTAAACAAGCTGTTGACAAGTTTGGAAAACTTGATGTTCTTGTGAATGCAGCAGGAATTATAGCGAGAAAAAATACCTTAGAAACCGATGATGACACTTGGCAACGGGTTATGAAGGTCAATGTTAATGGTGTCTTCTATATGAGTAGGGCAGCAGTTGAAGTTATGAAAACACAAGGTCATGGCAACATCGTTAATTTTGGTTCTATCTGGGGCGGGCTTGGCGCAACAGGTGTCATCGCCTACTGTGCTTCCAAAGGTGCTGTTCACCAAATCACACGTGCAATGGCACTTGAATACGTCAAAGATGGCATCAGGGTCAATGCAGTTTGCCCAGGCGAAGTCAACACACCTATGATTCGTTCTGAACGTAGCGAAGCTGTTACTGAAGCGACTATGCAAGCCTTAGCTGACTCAGTACCAATAGGAAGGCTGGCAGAAGCTGAAGAGATTGCGAATGTTGTTCTCTTTTTGGCTTCTAGTGAGGCTAGCTATATGACAGGTGCATTGGTAGAAGTTGATGCTGGATATACTGCTCGTTGATACTAGTTCCACATAAAGCATAAATATCAATAAAATCCATAAAAATAGCAAATTAAATTTCTAATATCAGCTATCATAGTAAGGCTATATGTAGCCATACATTAATATATGTAGTCAATGGTCATCAAATTGTCACTACTTTAATGTATACTGAACATTATGCAGCAGGATGTCTTGAGTCGTATGTTTAAACAATTAGCTTATATTCAAGTAACTAAATCTTTACTTTTAACTATTTTAGTGCTGTTTGCAGGCTCGAGCCTTGCTCAGGACAACTCTGAATCACCTTTTATTGAGATTGATGACCTTATCGGCAGTATTTTAATGACCGACAGTTTCGATAGAACTTTCCGTAATAACACATCAAATTTGAGTGTAGGGTTTATTCATTTAAAAGCACAATCTGACATCTTAATTTCTGAAACTACGGCTAGTGAAAATGAAACCAAAGTAACCATTACTAACCTCGTAACTGATGCGTGGGATTATGCAGAAAAAGGCTTTGAGATTTCTGTTAGCAGTAAATCAAATCCATATGCTGTTGACAGCCAAAACGACACATCAGTAGATTTGTGGTTTTCGACTAGCTACTTTCAAGATTTAGATTCTATAATTGGAACATCACTATCTGAAACTCTAGGTCTTTCAGGCTTTACTGAGGTCTCTTTGCAAGCAGAATATAGACCCTCACTGTTACCTCTATCAACCACTTCTTCAACTACTGTGTCAACTAGCTCAAATATTTTAGCGCCTTTATCAGCAAGTGGCTCGATTAGTTACAGGCAAAGCTTCGATGCAAACATATCTATTTTGAATGGACCTGTCTCGCTTGAACGCATTACGCTAGAACCAGAAGTGCAAGCATCTTACGACACTGACCTTAACTTTGGTGCAGATTTAGCCATCCGCGCAGATACCAATATCTATGACTTCTCTAACCTAATCTTTGGCTTAGAAGGAGGCTATACCAATGGCTTCTGGTATAGCTTTACGATTAACTCGCCTATCAAATTTTAAAGCTGTCAAATTTTAAATTTATTTTCTCAATTTAAAGTGTTGACATAATCAATTATTGCTTTAGCTGTAGCTTTAGCACTTAAAGTGGTTGTATCTAAATTCAAGACATTAGGATACTCAGGAATATATACCTGCTCTTGTTCATTTCTAATTCTAGCTGCTTTAGCATCAGTAGACTTATGTCGTTCTTTCCTATCTATATTGACAATACGCTTTGCAATTTCTTCTGTAGAGCAACTTAGTCGAACAACAACGAATGTACTATGCCGAGCTTCAGCGATTGAAACAATCTGATTAAATGCAACTTTATCTTTAGCACGACCTTCTTTTAGAGCATTTGTAAAAATAAAACTGTATTCGGCTGGCGAAAGTGTAGCTATCGTTTCAAAAACAGCAGCAAAAACTTGTCGTACCCTGTACCAAACTGCATCAGGCAAGTCATTCTTACCATCTGAGTGAATCAAGCTAAAAATAGAATTATTAATAGCATGATTATCAACCAACCTAGCTCCTGTTAAGCTAACAAGTTCTTTCGCAATCGTATATTTACCCACACCCTCATGACCAAGTAGATAAGGCCAAGTAGATAAATGATAGTATTGTCCATAAATCAAGCATAAGCGCATTAAATAGCGATTACACCTAACAACACTCATATGGACCAAACCCCTTCCCTTAAAAACAAAATTGCATTAGTTACTGGTGCAAGTCGTGGAATTGGTAAAGGCATTGCAATTGCTTTAGCCAAAGCTGGAGCAACAGTTTATATAACAGGTCGAAGTCTAGACCATGATACCTCTACTGTTCCACTAGAAGGCAGCTTAAAAGATACTTTAGAAAACATAAACTCATTTGGAGGAGACTGCATCGCTATCCCATGTGACCATAGTATCGACTCTAGTATTCATGAGCTATTTGAAACCATTAAAACCGAAAAAGGTCGCTTAGATATTTTGGTCAATAATGTGTGGGCAGGCTACCAAATGATGCAGCACGGTCAAACTGGTTTTGGGACTAAATTCTGGAAACATCAAAATTCAGCACATTTTTGGGATTCGATATTTGATGTTGGTGTTCGGTCACACTATCTTGCTTCTGGATATGCTGCAAACTTAATGGTTAAGCAAACTTCTGGTTTAATTGTTCATCTAACATCAGCAGCAGGCTTTAAATATACATCTAACGTTGCTTATGGCGTTAGCAAAGCAGCAATTAACCGTATGGCAGAAGATATGGCACATGAACTCAAAAAACACAAAGTAGCAGTAGTTGCACTTTGCCCAGGTCGAACAAAAACTGAAATGATCTTATCTCGTAAAGGCAGTACAACATATAACGAGTCACCTGAATTTGTTGGCAGAAGTATTGTGGCACTTGCCAGTGATCCCGAACTCATGAACAAAAGTGGACAAATTTTGATTACAAGAGAGTTGGCTCTGACCTATGGCTTTACGGACATTGACGGTAAACAACCATCAACAAAAAAAGGATTCTAAGTTTTTTAGAATAATCTAAGGAAAATAATGGACTACAGAATATTAGGCAGAACTGGCGTTAAAGTCTCCCCTTTAGCATTGGGCTCAGATAACTTTACGAACCCAACATCAGCACAAGAATCCATACAAATTATTGATAAAGCTTTAGATACTGGCATCAACCTTATTGATACTAGCAATAGCTACGCTAACGGAAACGCAGAACGAATTATTGGCAAGGCGTTAAAAGCTAATGGATTACGTGACCAAACCCTGATTGCCACAAAAGCCCACTACCCTACTGGCACAGGTCCAAATGATCGTGGTAACTCTCGTTTGCATCTTATGAAAGCTTGCGAAGACTCTTTAAAACGTCTTCAAGTCGATACGGTTGACCTTTTTCAATTACATCGTCCATCTTTTGATATTCCTATCGAAGAAACACTTGGCGCACTAACTGATATGGTTCGCATGGGCATGGTTCGTTATGTAGGGGTATCAACTTCACCAGCATGGAAAGTTATGGAAGCTATCATGGTTAGTGAACTTAAAGGTCTCGTTCGATTTAGTTCAGAACAACCACCTTATAACCTACTAGATAGAAGAATAGAAAACGAACTTATTCCTGTATGCCAAGCTCACGGACTAGGGCTTATAACATGGTCTCCTTTAGCCATGGGTATGTTAGCAGGACGTTATAGCGATGCATCAGCACCACCAAAAGAATCACGTGCAACATTGCGCGGTGGGATATATGCAGAACGAGTTACCCAAGCAGCGATTGATATTGGCAACAAGTTTGTAGCACTTGCAAATGATATCGGCATCTCCCCTGCTCAATTAGCTCTGCTTTGGGTTAAAGACCAAGTTGGCATAACAGCACCCTTGATTGGACCAAGAACTATAGAACAATTAGAAAACTTCATACCTGTTATGGATATGCATTTGGATGATGAGACAAGAGAGGTTTGTAATGCTCTAGTTCCAGCAGGTAGTGCAGTCGCAAACTTCCATAATTCGGCACCATGGATGAAAATGAAACTACAGTTTTGACACCTTGTTCATTTTTAGCTAACCAGCTTTCATAGCTTCATCACCATTGTAGTGAATAATCACAGGCCAGCGTTTTGCAATCCAAGCAACAGCAATCATGCAACCGACACCACCACTCACAATTGCAACAGGCGCACCAAAAAATTGTGCAACTAAGCCCGCTTCTATCTCTCCAAGTTGTGGTCCACCCATAAAAAAGATTTGATTGATACTAATCATTCGCCCACGGATGTAGTCAGGTGTCATGAGCTGACGAATGGTATTACGAATAATCATGCTGACTGAGTCAGATGCGCCAATCATCATAAGTGCAAACATGGCAAACATCAGATTTCTCGATAAACCAAAAAGGATTGTTGATAAACCAAAGATCATCACAGAGACTAAAAAGACAAGACCTTGTTTACGAATTTCTTTAAGCTGTGACACGACTAGTGATGCGATAGCAGCACCTAAAGATATTGACGCAGATAACCAGCCATACTCTACTGCGCCTACTTTTAGGATGTCTCGAGCCACAATCGGCATAAGCGTTTTGGTAGCTGAGAAAAAAGTCGCAAAAAAGTCAATCAACATGGTTGAAAGAATCATTGGCTGACTTCGAATAAAGTCAATCCCCTCACGAATAGCCTTTACTGAAATCGCTTGTCTACCAGTAGTCACAATCTCTTGTGGAATGCTACCCATCAATATCAGTGCTGCAAAAACTGCACCGTAAGATAATGCATTAATAAAATACGTTGCAAACTGACCAATATAAGCAATAATCAAACCACTCAAAGCTGGTCCTAAAACTGAGCCAATCTGAAAAGCAATCGAGGTCATGCTAAAGGCATTTGGTAATTCTGTCTTTGGCAATAAATTAGGTACAAGCGACTGACGAGCAGGTGAATCAAAAGATAGCGCTAGTGCCTGAATAGCGGTTAGTACATACATGTGCCACAGGACAATATTATCTGTGACCGTCAAAAGAGCAAGCGCAAGAGCTGTGAGTGCCATGATGCTCTGGGTAACATATAAAATCGTCTTGCGGTTTAAAGCATCAGCAAGTGACCCACCAATAAGCGAGAAAACAACAATCGGAACAATCCGAGCTAGTCCAACTGCACCAAGTGCTATCGGTGCTTCAGTCAACGAGCGAATATGCCAAAACAATGCCCATGTCTGCATATCACTACCAGCAGCCGAAATAAGCTGCCCAAACCAGAGCAATCTAAATTTTCGGTAGTGGAGGGATGACGGAACTTTTAGTCGCAAGGTTTCTAGTCGCAAGGTTTCTCAAATCTTTCAAAAGAAAAGAACAAGTTAATTTGTACAGCATATGTCAATTGGGATGAGCACCCAAGGGTATTCCTAATCTCTATTCACTACTAAAATGACGAATTTGTAAATCAAAGCCTTGAGTTATGACCTACAAATTATTAACTTAATACTCAATATCAACTCATAGAGGGGTATTTTTATCTCATAAAAGAAACTGTTGTGTAAAATAACCCATACACTTATCATAAAACTTTGATAAATTATTTTCCGAAACAAAGAATGTTAGCAAGTGTTCCTTATTACAGAGGGGTTGTCGGTACCTGTATTTTATGGTTTATGTATAAGGTTTCCGTATTTTGTATACGAGGTGTACTTGAAAACTAAACTCTTAAAGATCGACCAATAGTTTTACTTGGGAGGTATGACTATGAAAAAAACAAGTATGAAATTAGTACAGATTCTTGTAGTATCAGTGTGTATGTGCCTAGCTTTCTCAATTGCTCAGGAGCAAACTGCTCAGCAACAAACTGCACAGCAACAAACAACTGAAGCGCAAGAAGATACATTTTCACTCAAAGCCTGTGATGAACAAGCTCAAATTCTTTCGCAAAGTTTTGAAGACGACAAATTTGAGTTAGAGTTTACCAGCACAGAAAAAGTACCTAAGTGTTTTGCTGATATTGACGATCAGCTAGAAGAAAAAGGCTGGCAACGTGTTAAAGGTAATAACAATGTCTATAAAAGCGACTTCTATCGCATAGGGTATGTGAATGCGTCAGCAGAAGAAGCGACACTGATTTTAAGACAAAAAGACAATGCCTTTGCAGTCATGTTT
>CALDTA010000244.1:0-10987 GCA_937924455.1 uncultured Deinococcales bacterium | reverse complement strand
TTTAGCTTGGCATCCAATACTAGGTTTAAAATAATAAGGATGCACCCATAAGCTACAGCTTCAAAGAGGTGTTATGACTGAAGAGCAAAAACAAGAGCAACAGACTCCACAGATTCCGCAAATTCCGCAAATTCTACAGTGGGGGCTGACAGGCAACATCGGCTCAGGAAAGTCAACCGTTGCCAAGTGGCTTGCGGAAAAAGGTGCAGCCATAATTGATGCCGATGCGATTGCTAAACAAGCCACAGCAGACCCAAAGGTTTTAGAAGAAATTGCTAAAGCTCTAGGTAGCGAACTCGTTAAAGATGGCGTGCTTGACCGTGCTGCTACAGCGGAAAAAGTATTTGCTGACAAAGATGCGCTGGCTATCTTAAACAGCATTACCCATCCTTGGATTGCAGTAGAACGAGAAAGGCAAGTACAAGAACAGCTTAGCTCTGACAATCCTCCAGCCCTTATTATCCATGATATTCCTTTGCTCTATGAAGTTGGGGCTGATGCCATCGTTGATGGTGTCATAGTGGTCTATGCGCCATTGGAAATACGAGTAGAGCGCGTCAGAGAACGCAGTGGCTTTTCTGAAGAAGATATTCGAGCTAGAGATGCCAAACAGCTTTCACTTGATGAAAAGGTTAAGCGTGCAGATATTGTGATTGATAACAGTGGCACGTTAGAAGATTTGCAAAAAGAGCTAGACACTAAGCTTTCAAACATTGAAGCACTATCTGTTCACTAGTACAGCGACGACTGATACTAAAAGGGATGTTTTGGACGCTAAACCCTAAAAAGCTTATGGGTACAGATAGTATCGCTCATTCAGAGTATTCACCCTTAGAGTTTCACTTGCTTAAAGCACTAGCCTCTTGTTTGCTATGACAACAGCACATAGCATGTAAACATGTTAGAAGCTTTTTTGAGACGTCTTGATGCCTTTCCACGTTGGTTTGTGCCTGTTGTGAGTACTTGCATCATGATTGTTTTAGGCTTGCTTTATTGGACCTTTTTAAATTCAACGCTCAACCCTGCCAATACATTGGTAGATAGCTCTGAATTTCATGGGACAGCACTACAAACCCCTTTTAGGCCTGAAGGAATCATTTTAGAACACTCTGAACTTGGACAAGTAGACTTGATTGAAAGCTATGACAGCCAAGAAAAAACACTGCTTCTCTTTTTTGGCTTTACAAATTGCCCTGATGTTTGCCCGACAACCCTTGCCCAACTTGCTCGTATTTATGTTGACATGGGTGAGCCTGAAGATGTTCAAATTGCTATGGTCACGGTTGATCCAGACCATGACACTGTGGACATTACACAACAATACGCTAGTAGCTTTCACCCAAGCTTTTTAGGATTTAGTGGTAGCCAAGAACAAATTGCTAGCGCAGCTAAGAAGTTTTTTGTGGGTTTTAGAGAATTACCAAAAGAAGCAGGGCAGTTTATCCACACGGATAGTGTGGTAGTGATAGATAAAGAAGGAAAGATGCGTTTAGTGTATACAGCAGAGCGGCTCGAGCACTTACCTGAAGACCTCAAAAAGCTGTAGTAGCTAGATACTTCCTAAGCTCTGAGGCATTTGCCTCCTCTGACAAAACACTTATTTTCGCAGTAACGAAGCTCTAGCATGACCCCCTTATGATGAATCAAGCGTTTAGTCTTTAATTACTCAAAAAAGGCTAAATACCAATCAAACGCCATATTAGTTGCATAATACCAATTCCGCTTAATTCGCTAATTAAGTGGAAGTGTTAAAAAATCAAGGAATCTAAGCATGTTGCGGAATGTGGTTGAGCACCTGACGATTCAAGCTGGTCACTTTATTAACAATATTTTCGGACTCGGTATTAGTTGCATAAGGAGCGTGAGCAAGTGTTTATTACAACCCTACTGACAACACTGTTTTTAGTAACAGCAATTATGACGTGGCAGATTGCTAAAACGCCACGGTTTGAATCTGAAGCAAACACACAGTATTTAGTTTTTCACTTATTATCTGTGGGAGCAGTTGCAGGACTTTTGCTAAATGTTTTGCTAGTTTGGCTTACATCAGGTTCAGGTCTATTTAACTAGTTATTTTCTGTTGCTATGTTGTTCAACTGACTTTAAAGGTGTTTCCGTCGTTAACGAAACATTAGCGATTTGGGACATTTGATACTACACATTTCCGAAAACTTCGGATTAGGAAAGTCTTCAAAGGCTAAAGTGGTAATTTTCCTAGTATAAAAGTCATGGGATTTGCTTTGTTGACTATTGAAAATTCTGCTAAAAAGCCCTATATATCAAGGTTCTGAGCGAGTCCTCAGTAAACTTCATTCAAAAACCAGAACTTTCTGTAATATTTCAGTAAGTATCTGATTTTCATTAATGAATTCATCCTTGACCGTGCTAGTAACAAGGAAAAATATCTGCTAAAGTAAGAATTGTGTTTGAGTTTGTGCAAAAATTAACATCTTTCGTACAACTCATAACAGTTCAGGAAATAAAAACACTTATTTTCAAGTGAGTGCATGTTTTAGGTTAGCTACTTTCCTCCGTGGCTACTTTTTTTTGTGCTTGCATATTTAGGAGGTATTTTATGTCTTTGAGTGAAGCGTCTACAAATGAAGCAGCTGTGAATGATACGTCTAGAAATGATGCTGTAAATGATACGGGGAATGATGCGGGGGTCAGCGATTTACCAGTAATGGAAATCAAAGCAAGGTCTTACAAGAGTGGAGACCAGGTTGTTTTACCGCCTTACGGTGTTGGTGTAGTCAAAGGAACTATCACTCGTGAGATCATTGGGGTTAAGGCTAAATATTACGAAGTGGACTTTCCAAATGGAACATCAAAAGCTTTTGTTCCTGTCAAAGCACCACACGAAGCAGGGCTAAGACCTGCACTTGGAAAAACTGAAGTCGATGAAGTTCTTGAGTGCTTACAAAATGGTGAGATAGCACTTCCAAAACAGTGGGCAGCAAGACACCGCCGTGTTACAGAGATTCTTGCTAGTGGTGACCCATTTCAAATCGCAACTTTGGCAAGTGAGTTGCGTCGTTGGGACCAAGAGCGTGGTTTACCAGACTTAGATCGTCAGGCTTATGGTAAAGCCTTAAAGCTACTCGATGGTGAAATTTCAGCAGTGTTGGGAATCAGTCAAAAGGAGGCTCGAGCCCTCATGAAAACTGATGATGAAACCACCGAACCTGTTTTACAAAACTAGCAAAAAATCTTAAAAACAAGCTAAACAAAAAAGAGTACAGACAAATTCTGTACTCTTTTTTTATTTCTAAGTAATACTAAACTGAAAGAAAAAAGTCATAATCAATCAGCAGAAAAAGTTGCCTTTAGAACCGAAGGGCACACAAATTACGAAACTTTGCTATGTTTGTGACTATGACATCCATGATTCACTTCGGTATAAAAGCTCTTCCACGATTAACTGACCTAATACTAAACTGAAAGATGAATGTCATAAAGATATAGTCGCAAAGATTGCGAAATAACCGAAGGATAAAGGCTTGAAAACCTTGTGTATTGACTGGGATTATGACATTTATGATTCACTTCGGTATAATACTGAGTCCGAAAATTAATCGGCGAGCTTCGTAACAAGTAGCAACGAACTCATTTATCATGGGTCAATATTACGTGGAAACGCTATATCTAGTGTGACGCTAAACTTGAGTTATAATCTTATCAGTTAAGCTATAAAAAGCTTCTTCAACAGATTCACCTGTTTTTGCGCTAGTTTCTAGAATTTCCCAGCCTTTATCTTCAATTTTTTTCAATGCTTCCATGTTCCATTCACTTTTTAAATCATTCTTGTTAAAAAGAACAAAAAAAGGCAACTCACCAATAGATTCCTTGATTCTTTCTTGAAGCGTAATTGTGACATCGACTGTTTCAGGGCGTGTAGGATCTACAACGAGTAAGTATCCTGAAGCACCCTTTAAATATGACATATGAACTTGTTGTTTTTGGTCTTCTCCGTATAAGTCCCACAATATGAGTGTAATTACATCATCATTATAGTTGATGTTCTTTTGGTCAATTTTTACACCAATTGTAGAGAAGTACTTCTCAGAAAAAATGCCCCGAACGTATCTGGCAACCAGGCTAGTTTTGCCGACACCGTATGAGCCTACCATGCATATTTTTTTCTTTTGACTCATAATTTCCCTCATCCCTTTTGTGAATTCCTGCAGTTAAAAATTCTAGTAGCTAAAAATTCCAAAAGACAAAAATGAATGTTAGTACAAAATAATAGTGAACCTATTTTCCCTAGTTTTTCTTTCTAGAGTCTAGGTTCTTTCTCTAAATTCTTTCTCTAAAGTCTAGATGTTGCTGACGCTTGATGCTGATAGCAGAAGCAGCACCACGTTATAGCTTTTTCAACACCTTAATTCGTACACTGTTTTGACTCAAACGCCGAAAGGTCTACCTGATTGACACCAGGTAGCATTTTGCTAACAGTTAGCGCAAGAGTTGACCAGTTTTCACAAGCATATCCTTTAAAAATGACATTACTATTACTGTCAACAGAAATGAGTGCTGTAGCAGGTGCACTTAGGGTATTTCGTAAACGCTGCTCAAGTAAAACAGGGTCAGTTGCTACATAGCTTTGCCAATTTGCATCTACTCTGTTGGGGTTGATGTTATATAAAGAAAGTAATTGATCAGGGTCTTTTGCATAGCTATCCCGCAGACCTGAAATTTCATAGTTTCTACCACGTCGTTGTTCTTCTGTAACCATAATGCCTGTTTCATTGCTCAAGGCATTCAAGTAACCACGCCATTGTTGCCCCCTGTAGATATTCAATCCAAGAGAAAGCAATACAAAGAGTGCTAATGCACCTAGTCCTGCAATCAGGAATGGGTTTGGCTTTTGAGAAGGAACTTCAAAGTCTGATTTTAAACAAGCACGTAGTGTATCGTTACTAGCTTCAAAAACAGTCGTTTCTCCATCAAAATCTTTTAAGTCTTTATCGTGAACAAGTTGCAGATAGCTCGCTGCATCTTCTAAAACATGGTCTAATTCTGCTGTGGGAACACCACGAACAGCAGCAGCAAGTACCAAATCCTCTTCTTGCTCAATAAATAGTTCAAAATCACCCATTCGAACATTTTCAAGCTGGCTGTCAGTACCAACTTTAAAAGAGTCTTGGATAAAGCTCTGAATAGCACTAAGCATACTAGAGATTAAATCGCCATCTTCAGACGTGCCATCTTCATGATTTACTTGGTTAAGAAGTAGTCCTGTTTCTTTATGAATAAGCAAAATCTGTTCTACACGGTACTTAAGGGTGTGCGCTAATACAACTTCACTAAATGGTCGCCCTGTAGTTAAAGCTTCAAAACGCCAACGTAAATTAAGACTGTGTTCTAAAGAGTAATTGAGCCTTGTTACAACTTTTTCAACGGTTTCTTCTACAATCATTCGAATACTACGTCTAATTGTAGGAAGTAAACGTCTAGCAAACTCGTCAGGGTCACGTTCTGAAGCTGCATCTAAAGTTTTTTGTACAACAGGTGTAAAAGCTTGGACCATAATACGGTCATCACCACGTTTGATGATGGCTTCTGGTAAAGCATCACTCAAACGCTCAACAAAAAGCGGTAAATTGTCAATCTTTTCTTTGATTTCGTCGATTTCTTCTTGTTGAGACCCTGTTAGTAGACCAACCAAAAAGTCGAATTGTTCTTCGGTGGAGATATCTTTCGCTGTTGGTTGCCCATCTACACCAATAACATTGATACTTTTTTGAGGATTATCTGATACATCAGAAGAGGACACCTGAGGTGACGTCTGAGATGACGTCTGGGATGAAGTCTGGGATATTGATTCAGTAACCTCTTCAACAGAAGAAAGCTTAGTATTTTTAGCTATTTTCTTAGCTTTGCTAGTTTTTGATGAGGTCGTTGCCATATGTACCAATAGTATAACGCTTGTTTGTTTAAATTACCTATTCTGTAAAAGCAGATTTACTTCATATTTTCTTTTTTGTCTAGCATCATTCACATAAGCAAAATAAACACTGATTACTACAGTGTAAATATAATTAGACAAAAATATAGGGAAAATTCCATATTTATACCAATTCCGCTTAATTCGTTCATTAATTCGTTCATTAATTCGAAGTGTTAAAAAGTTAAGGAATCTAAGCGTGCTGCGGAATGTGGTTGAGCACCTGACGATTCAAGCTGGGTACTTTATTAACGATAGTTTCGGACACAGTATTAGTATTACCTGTTGATGTAGCTTGAAAATCAAGTAACAAGTGGTGTGAAGGGTTGCCCGTGAGACGACGGTTTACCAGATTTCGTGTATCGACTTGTGTAATCCTTGATTTAATCAGTTTGCCTTAAACTAATACACACGAAATCGGAAACCTTCATGAGACTGGCTTATTCGCTTTATGCTCAAAAGGTCGCTAAGTACATCCATTATTAGCTCTACTACTAGCGCTATTAGCAGCGCTATGACTTACAGCAGCTCTATGACTTACGAATTTTTGAAGCCACATCTTGAAAATACTGTGCTAACTGCTCTTTCTCCATTTGCTTAGAGTCTTGCTCAGTAACAAGGGTTTGAATTTTAGTATCTAGCTCAGTACGTAGTTGTGTCTGGATAGCTTCTTGTGCCTTCGTGTGTTCTTCAGTGACGTGTTTGAGCGCAATATCAAAGGTGCTTTTTTGCTCAGATATGCTTGTCTTCAGTAATTCTTCAGACTTGTCAAGTTTTGAAATGAGCTTTTCTTGTAACTTATCCTGAGCATTTGAGAACGCCTTTTCATTGTTATCAAGCTTAGTTTCTAAAGCATTGGTAGACTCAGTAAATGTTTGCGTTAACTTGTCATCAGCTTGGGTCATTTGCTCACCAAGCGCTTTAATGTCAGTTTCTAATGCTAATGCCTGTTGCTCTATAGCATTATCGACACGTTTTTCCATAACACTTCGGGCCTCAATCTCACCTGTAATGAGCTGTTTTAATGAGTGCATTTCTTCTTTAAAAAAAGCTTCAATATAGTCAAGGCGATCATTGAATATTTGATTGAGTTTTTGCTGCTCGAGCTGTAGTCTAGCTTCGAGCTGAGCCATTGATTCCTCTTGTGCTCTGAGTTGAGAACCAAAAAGAATCTCACGAACTTGGTCGATATTGCCGTTATTTCCACTTTTATTTCCACTTTGAGACTGAGACATGTCTGCATTCACCTTATCATGTTTAGGGCTTTTAGTGGAAGTAGTGTATCTGGGATTCGTTTCTACATCATTAGTTTGATTTACTATTGCAACATCTTTAACAATATTCTCTTCATATTGTGATTTTGTACTCATAACCTTTAACCACCTGTTTTAAGCTTCTTGCTTTTTCGACTTCTTGCTTTTTCGACTTCTTCCTTTTTCGGCTTCTTGCTTATAAGCCTATCGTGTTGTACCTGATTGAGTTATAAACCCAATGAAGTACTTTTAATCTAGCTTGCTTGTAACTACCTTGTAACTAGATTGTAAAAACAAGACAGAAACGAAGCGTTAGCAGATAAGAGTTGAAACGCTAACGTTCGTTAAACATCTTTTTTGATTTATCGCAATTTATTTCTTTTTAAGCTAAGACAGTTATCTACTCAATTATGTCAACATTCTGACCACTAGAACATTAGCGAATTGTTGGTGAGCTTTGGAAAGTATGACAAAAATATTACTTCTGTAAACAGAAATTAATCATCTCCAGTGCTAAAGCCTATTTTAGCACCGTATACTGACTTCTATGTTCAGTTGGGCATTTAGTCTCGTCTAGAGATGTGAAATTGCATCTCGACTAGTGTCTCTACATACTGTATGTAGCAACTTTGGGAGAAGAAACTTCATACAAAAAACAAAAACTGAATATTTGGGAGGAGAAGGTAGTTTTTAACAAACTTTCCTTTTCCTGTAGCAATTCATTTAAAGGGTTTAGCAGATTTTGTGTTCCAGATTTTATGTGCTGGAAAGACAAAATCGGAAACCTTCATTACTTTGGGAGAGGAAGGTAGGGTTATGGTTTCCAATTCGGAAATTAATGCTTCAGCTAAGCAGTTGCCTATTGGCTATAAGATTCAAAACTATACGATTAAAGCTTATTTGAATCAGAGCTACTTTGCAAATGTATATTTAGTCGAAGCACCTTCAACTGGGGAACAGCAGCACAGTAAACAGCAGAGTGGCAGCGAAAGTGATAGCAAAAATAATAGCGAAACAAGCGGGCAGCAAGTCAGACAACTCGTTTTAAAAGAGTATTTTCCATATTTTGTAACAAGACAAGCGGATTTGAGTGTAGATGCAGGTGAGTTTGAAGAGCATTTAAACTGGGGTAAAGCACACGCCCTTAAAAAAGCCTCTTTTCTGGCGCAGGTAAATAGTCAGCATGTTGCAAAAGTTCGCAGCTACTTTGAAGCGAATAATACAGTTTATGTTGTTCGTGATTACCACGAAGGGTTGACACTAGCAGAGTGGTTGCGTCAAAAAAGGCTCGAGCACTTGGGTCAGAAACTTGACTTATCACCAGATGCCATCTCGGAAGAGATGCTTAGCGAAGTTAAACTTTCGCTAGAAGATAGCGAAAAGCTACTTTACCCAGTGATTGATGCACTTGGGTTTATGCACAGCTACCGTGCAAGCGAATATGCCTATGCCCATGAAAACATTTCACCAGACAATATTTTTCTAGAGAATTCAGAGCAATCTGGTTTAAGAGCAATTCTTTTTGATGGTATTGGTGCTGGTGCAAAAATAAATCCAGACCTTTTAGCCGCAGGCTACACACCACCAGAATCGTACGGTCAATACGAAGCTTACAAACCTTCTGGTGATGTCTATAGCCTAGCAGCAATTATGTACAGCTTGGTTACAGGTGAAATACCACCACATGCACAAGAACGTCTGATTGCTGATAGCGATTTGGATTTTACAGAAGTTCCTGCTGACTTAGATTTAAAACTTGAGAAGGCACTGAATCTAAATCCTGGACAACGGTATGGCTCTGCACTTAGCTTTTTGCAGGCTTTAAATACGTCATTAACAGATTTGCCTCAAGACTTACTTGATGACATACCCGACATATCCCATGATGCTATTCAGCATAGGTCTGCTAGTGCATTAGATAGTAGTGCATTAGATAGTAGTGCAGTAAATAGCAGTGCAGTAGATAACGTAAATGCACAAGAAATTGGACAAAATCCTACAGCTTTTATAGAAGTAAATGATACTGATGAAAAGCTTGATGCATTGCTGAAAGCAACTGAAGTTGGTAGCATTTTGTGGACTGATCCAAGTGATGACATGTTGCCAGTGACTTATGGTGATCACGCAGGTAGTCCTGATCTTTATAAAAACGGTACTAATCAAAACGGTACTAATGGTGATGTTGTTTTGAATCACCCTGATTTTCACCAAGTTAATGAGGCGGAATCTGCAAAACAACAGGCTTCAGCAAAGCAAGCGGGCACACAGCAAGTCAGCACACAGCAAATGGGTACATCAATGCAAAGTGTTGCTAGCATTGTTATTGAAGAAGCAGAAGAGCCAGCTTTATACGGCTATAGTGAAACCGTAAATATAACCGCACCAGATAGTTTTTTAACCCAAGAAAGAGAAATTAGTGCTGAAGAAGCGAAGACTACACTTTTCTCTGTACAACCTGTTCATCCTTTAGAATCACAACAACACGAAAAGCTTGATTCGTTTCTTGACGAGTATCAACAAGAAAATAAACAAGATGTGTTACACCCAGCTGAGCTTTTAGAAGTTAGTCCTAGTTTAAATGTCGCTAGTAATGAAGTTGATGTTTTTGATTTTGATGACAATTTTGATGGTGATATAGATAAGATTATTGACAACATTGTTGATGATGAAACTTCAGAAAGCATGTTACTCAAAAACACGGGCAGTAGAGGTTTAACAGAGTGGCCGATTTCTGTACTTCATGAAAACTACAAAACACGTGAGCGTAAACCAGTTGAAAAGCGGTTTTCTACTTTGAATAGTTCTGCTTTGAATAGTTCTGCTTTGGGTAGTTCAGCTTTGGGTAGTTCAGCGCAAGTCTTTGAGCCAGCTATAAGTACAGCAGGTGTCGGTACTGTCAGTGACTACAGCAGTAGCTCCAGTGTTGTTAAGACTAGTCTCAATGAAACAAATATAGGGTATGTAACAGCCACACCTTCTACTAGACCTTTTACCGCAGCTTATGCAACTGAGTCACAGCTTCAGACACAACTTGAACCACAGTTTGAAACACAGAGAAATTATCGTCTTATCGTTCTTATAGTATTACTTGCTTGTTTGGCAGTTTTGTTTTTTAGCATGAGGTTACAATCATCGCAAGTTCCTGTACCCTTTCAAAGTGGCACGGCTCGAGCCGCAGTTCCTACTACAGTCCCTGCTCCACAAGCCCCAACTCCACAAGCCCCAACTCAAAGTATCGAATATACCAGTAGTACAGGGGCTACGCTTGCAGGGGAAGGGAACTTGAGGCTTACGCCCGAGTTCATTTTTAACCATCATAGACAAGCAGTCCGAGCTGTTGCTTTTAGCCCACAGGGCAACTTGATTGCTAGTGCGAGTGATGACAAGACCATAAACCTGTGGGATAGTCACAATCAAACGCTTATTAAAAGTTTAGAAGCAAGTAACACCAATGCCTTTGTCAAAGACATAGCATTTACCGAAGATTATTTGGCTTCTGTAGATACTGATGGCATGGTGCATTTGTGGGATGTAACTACTGGTGCAAAAACGAAACTAGACCTGTACAAGCATGGCGCAGCACTCAATACAGTTAGTTTTAGTCAAAGCTCTGATATGCTTTATCTTGCGGCGGGGTCAGAAGATGGCAAAATACTCCTTTGGGAATATGCTGATGGTCGTTTTGGCAAGATGCAACTTATAGATGTAAGTGAACAGGCAATCAGTAATCTAGTATTTCACCCCGAAAATAGTGAGCTGATAGCTGTAGCTGATGCAAGTTTGGTTG
>CALDTA010000243.1:0-2854 GCA_937924455.1 uncultured Deinococcales bacterium | reverse complement strand
TATCAAGAAAGATGAAATAAAGGTCGTTTTAGAGAAGCTGGATGCTATAGGTATTAGTGTTGTTGGAATTGTGTCAGATGATATTGACACGATACGCTTTTTATTTGAGCAGTCTTTATCAGGAGTAATTTACTGGCAACCGCAGGTGTCTAGTTTTTTAGGTTTAGCGAGTGAAAATGCTTTCGCTAATATCGTAGATCAGCTACGAGCTTTTAAGTCTTTAGAAAAAGGTAGTTTAAAAATAGGTCTGTCATTTTCAAGTATTTATTCGGTCAATGAAGCACTTTTAGTCAAACTAGCCCAATTATGTGAGCAGAATAAAGTACCTCTACAAATTGTGGTATCGCAAAGTAAAGCCGAACAAGACCTGTATGTAAAAGGTGAAGGCGATTTGTTAGAACAGGTTTTGGAGCATCAACCTGATTGGAAATCACCAATGCTCAGTCCTGTGCAGTATCTGAACAAAATTGGTGTTCTTGAAGCTGAACCAACTCTGGTCTACCTGCGCTATGCAGATGAAGAAGATATTCGCACCCTTCAGTATGCAGGTTGCACAGTCATTTATTGCCCTCGAGATGAAATGACCTCACAGAGTGATTTATCTCGTTTAGCTGTACGTTTTCCTTGGGAAATATATATGAAGCATGGGGTCGATGTTGCTTTTGCGACAGGTGTACAAGCCTTGCAAATTGGTGATGTTGATATTAGGCAAGATGTACAAACAGCGCTGAAGTTGCAGCAAGAAAAAATGAGCCCTTTAGCAGCGGTCCGTTCCGCAGTAAAAGGGGGGTATAAGGCTTTAAAGATGAAACCACCTATAATTAATAAGGGTGATGGGGTAAACAAGCTATATATCTGGTAGGGGTATATAAATGCATAAGGGAAATGTCTCACATACTTTTCTAGGCAATTCTATGCCGTACAATTTTTGTATAACCTTTACGCACAACCCTAAAAAAACGTGTAGAATAGATGACATACTGTTGATAGCTATTTGGCTAAAGTACAGCTATACGTTAGGAGGCCATGATTATGGCAGAGAATTTGATTGAATTTACAGATACCAACTTCGCAGATGAGAACAAAGAAGGACTTGTCTTAGTAGATTTTTGGGCGCCTTGGTGTGGTCCATGTCGCATGGTTGGTCCAGTTATTGAAGAACTAGCAGGAGATTACGAAGGCAAAGTTAAAATTGGCAAACTAAATGTTGATGATAATCCACAAACTTCTATGCAGTTCCGTGTGATGAGCATTCCAACAGTCATCTTGTTTAAAGATGGTGAGCCAGTTGAGACTATTGTAGGCGCACGTCCAAAAGATGCCTATGCTGAGAATATCGAAAAGCACATCGTTGTTTCAGCTTAAGTAAGCTTAAATCTTAATAGTTTAAGGAGCCTTGAAAGGCTCCTTTTTTATTGCCTGTTTTTAAGCTTTTATGATTTTGTCTTTTACGATTTTGTCTTTTACGATTTTGTATTGTGTCGCTTGTTAAGTACTTCAGCAACTGCTTGCCAACCAACACCTTTTTCTTTAAGCAAAACGCCTAAATGAAAGAGTAAATCTGCAGCTTCTTCTGCCATCTCTTCGTAGTTATCTTGAAGTGCTGCCACGATGGTTTCACCAGCTTCTTCAACCACTTTTTGAGCAATGTAGCCTTGACCTCGGTTATGGAGTTTGGCGACGTAAGAACCTTCAGGCATAGTGGCGTAGCGTGCATTGATGGTTTGCTCGAGCACCATCATCATCTCGCCAATAGGTTTTTCGGTACTTGAAGAATCGCCTAAATTATCGCTTAAACTTCGGTAAAAACAACTGTACTCACCTGTATGACAAGCTGCACCTGTTTGTTCCACTAGGTACAAAATAGCGTCAGCGTCACAGTCAAAGCGTATATCTTTAATCTTTTGAGTGTGTCCGCTTGTTGCGCCTTTGTGCCAAAGCTCTTGTCTTGAACGGCTGTAATAGTGGGCTTCACCAGTTTCTAAGGTTTTGAGGAGTGCTTCCTGATTTGCGTAGGCAAGCATTAAGACTTGTTGGCTCGAGCTGTCCTGAGTAACTACAGGAATCAAACCACTATCTGCAAAGCTTAACTTTGCTATTTGTAATATTTCTTTTGCTTGCTGTGCTTCCTGCATATGAGGCTCTTTCTTATTTTTGTTTTGGAGTTTTATAAAGCTACATACTTGCTACATACTTAATGTTGAGAGTTCTAGCTTATCGGAACGCAATTGACAAACTTGAGGGTAATGCATCCCTTACTGCATATTTATATTTATACCGTGTCCGAAAATATATGTAGCAAAAGAAGTGGAATTGGTAACTGCATCAGAATTTTTAGCTAAAGCTTTTTCACGATTTGCTTAAGCTCAGATTTGTTTAAGCTCAAACAAATCAGCGAAGAGACTTGAGTGAGAATTAACCTATTCTATACGGGTCAACATGACGTGGAAACGTTACTAACCGACAATAAATAGCGTGAAATATCTTAATTTGGAAGCAGATGACCTTTGTTTTGTGTGTTTTGTCATTTTCTCTCACTTAACATTAACCTCGAAATTTGGAGTTACTAACAGCCAAATTATGAGGTTAATTCCTATTAGAACGATAATCACAGTTCCTTTATCAAACCTAAGCTTATAGGCAAAAGTCCTGAAATGGCTTTTGTAATGTGAATTGTACAATTGTTTTAAGAGGCTGAGTGTTTTGGCTGAAATCTAATTGTAAGAAGGAGAAAATTGACGATGAAAGCTTTTATTGCAGAATTTATCGGTACTTTCACACTGATTATTGTCGGTGTCTTTGCTATTTTTCACCTACAAAACGTTGCTGATGGTGGCGGTCTTGTTGGTATTGC
>CALDTA010000242.1:0-4154 GCA_937924455.1 uncultured Deinococcales bacterium | reverse complement strand
ATGTTGCTTACAGTTTATCAGTCAAAGGTTTGACGATGCGCCTATTTGATTGGTCTTGTTTGTTGCAGCTTTTGGTTGGACATAGTGGATGTTGAGGTATTAATGATTGTGGTGGTTTTGCCCAGTAAAACACCATGACTTACGTAAACAGTCATTCCCATCGCTATATTAACCTCTAAAAAATAACCTCTCTACTTAAGAGAGGTTATTCCGAAAAGAGGTTTACTTTTAGAAAGGACAACTTGGTCCTGAAAGTTGTTATGTTCTAACTATACACAGGCTATGTTAAACCAATGCTAAATATGCGTTAGCTAGATATGACATATTATTCAAATAGATTAGACATTTTCTATTGGCTCAACTGATTTGACAAAGCTTTCCATAGATGTATGCCTTACAACACCTTTATCGTCAGACAAAGCCTTCAAAGCTTTTACAGTGTCACTGTTCGGAATACGAATTTCAAAAGCTAAGTTTGCATTTTCCCAAAAACTATCATCAAGCTCAGGTATATCGGAATAATCAATATCGTCATCACCGATTTTAGCAAGTTCAGCCAAGCGTTTTTTTGAGATAGCCATAATAGATGTGCCTTTCTAATTCGAGCAGATATGAGTCTGTTTTGCCTTCTTTGTGGTGTCAAGAATCTCTGTTGGTGACGCAAAAAATGTCATTCTGAACAACGTGAAGAATCTTGACGCAACATCATGAAAAACAAAGTTCTAGGCAATATATGCCCGAGATTCTTCACCTCGCAGAGCTCGGATTCAGAATGACATGAATTTTATAGCCTTTTCCAAATTAATTCAATGTTGTAAAGATAGTCTATCCATTTCGGGTACATCCGCAACCTAGAGTATGACAAAAACTCAAACTTATAGCAAAAGCTTTGACATATGCGATGCGAATGCACCTTGCAGTTTCTTCCACTACGTTCCAGAAACATGCTATGGATGCTTTATCCCTAAAGTGAGGATGCACCCATCCATTTCCTTGAGATACTTTATGAGGGTATACTTTGAAACATGCGTATTTTGCTTGCCAGTAGTGAAGTCTTTCCCTTTAGCAAAACAGGTGGTTTGGCAGATGTAGCGGGTGCATTGCCTAAAGCACTGGTTGACAACGGGCATGAGGTGCTTGTTGTTACGCCCTGGTATAAGACACTAAAGCCCTCCAACGGATATGCTCCTTTATGGATAGGTGACGTTTCAGTACCTTTTGCAGGTGGTTTTGAATCTGTGGGCATTGGGGAATTGCAACAAGATGGTGTGCGCTATGCCTTTCTAGGTCATGATGCCTTTAACCGAGATAGCTTGTATGGTTTTGAAGATGATACAGAGCGTTTTGCCCTTTTTAGTCGAGCGATTCCACAAGTTGCTGAACGTGTGATGTTCACACCTGATGTTGTTCATGCCAATGATTGGCACAGTGCCTATTTACCAATGATTTTGAAGCACGGGTGGCATTTACCAGACGCCTTTGTGGGCTTACCTTCGGTATTTACTGTACACAATGTACAGCACCAAGGGGTTGGAGATGTTGAGGCACTGACCTATGCGATGAGGTTACCGACTGAGCTCGAGCCCAACTACCTAAAACACTTCGGCACTGCGAATGCTATGCAAGCAGGTCTAGGCTTTGCTGATTGGGTAACAACTGTTAGCCCGACTTACGCTGAAGAGCTAAAAACTGAAGCTTACGGTTATGGGCTTGATGGCACTTTTAGGCATATCTCAGACAAGTTCTCAGGCATATTGAATGGCATAGATACTGATATATGGAATCCTGAAACAGATAGTTTGCTTGAAAAACAGTACGGTTTTGAGACGAGTAAAGAAGCTAAAGAAGCTACAAAAATCGTTTTGTGTCAAGATTTTGGTCTTTCTGGTTTTGAAAGACCTTTAATGGGCGTTGTCAGTCGTTT
This sequence comes from uncultured Deinococcales bacterium, assembly GCA_937924455.1. Lineage (GTDB taxonomy): Bacteria > Deinococcota > Deinococci > Deinococcales > Trueperaceae > CALGZD01. Next base: position 2,230 of record CALDTA010000242.1, on the reverse strand, counting down.
GGCTGAACAAAAGGGCTTAGACATCTTTTTAGATGCCGTTGCTGGTTTGGTTGAACAAGGTTGGAACATCATGATTTTGGGATCGGGTGATGCTTGGATGGAAGCAAAAATTCCTGAGCTGAGCAGCCACTTCCCAAGTCGAGTAGGTTACTTGATTGGTTATGATGAGGCTTTAGCACACAAGGTTTATGCTGGTGCGGATAGCCTTGCTATTCCAAGTCGTTTTGAACCCTGTGGTCTGACACAACTTATCGCTATGCGTTACGGAACACTGCCTGTGGCTCGAGCCACGGGTGGACTCAAAGACACCATCCGTCATGGTGAAACAGGCTTCCTTTTTGAGCACATGACAGTCGAAGCTTTGTTGTGGGCTGCACAAGAAGCTATCAACTTGTACAGTACTGAATCTTGGCAAAATATGGTTCATACTGCGATGCAACAAGATTTTTCATGGAAAAGCTCTGCACTTGCTTATGAAGCTTTATATAAGAAGCTGATAGGGTAAACTGGATTTATGGCATCTACGTCTATAAAAGCTAGAAAATGGCATGAAACACTTTTAGCAGGTCGCTTATCCGAAGCTAAAGCGTACTATCTTGAAAGTGATGATGAAACTGTTTTAGGGAGTCACTTTTGGTTGGATTTGGAGAGTCTACAGAGACATCTTCGTGCCAAGCATTGGCAACGGGCGTATAACGTTGTTGAAGATTTTGTAGATGAATCTGGCACAGATATGATTGATACCGCTGCTTTATTAGCTGAGATTGAAGTCTTAAAAGAGACCAGTGCTTTACTAGATAGGCGTAGACCAGAAGAAGCTCTGGAAGCTTTAGAAAAGGTGACGCAGCCATTGCTCTTGGCAGAAAAACTCTGTCAGCAGGGTACAGCAAATATCTTTTTGAATAACATCGAGCAGGCTAAGCAGGAGTTTGTGAGTGGGCTCGAGCTTGACCCCGACCACTACAGAAGCCTGACAAATATAGGGAATTTATACTTGGAAAATAGTGAAACTGGTAAAAATGGCGAAGCTGGTGAGATTGATAAGGCAATTCATTATTACGAACAAGCTTTGAGTATCAATGAGGATTTTCCCAATGCCTTGCACAACCTTGGTGTTGCCTACAGGCAAAAAGGGCAGATTGCCAAGAGCGTAGGCTACATTAAAAAAGCACAGGCAAATACTAGAAAAAACGAATCGGCTGATGCTCGTGGCAAGTTGTCATCTTCTGTTGCTAGGCAGGGTGCAAAGTATTTGCAATATGGTTTTTATGCGCTTGCTATTATCTTAGCGTTGTTGTTCCTGCGCTCAAGAGGCATACTCTAAACTTATTTTCTCCCCTCTCACAATTTTTGGGAGAGGGGTCGGGGGTGAGGGTTACCTGACCATCACAAGCTGACCATTGATGTATTCCAAAACAGGATAGGATTCTGGCAACAGTCCACTGTGCCTAGTTTCAGTAAAGTGATACAAACCATGTCTACCAACGCGTTGTGGCGTAGATACTAGACCATCACGGATGCCTTGTCTAAAGGGCCACGTTTCTAGTTGGATATTTGAGCCACCTTGATACCCCATAAAGCCCATACCTCTAGTTGTACCTTCTCGCAGCATTTGTAATGCGTCGCTAGCGAAGGCAACTGTCGCAAGCTCAGTAATATTTGCTGAGGGGTTACTGCTAGCATAGCGTTGTCTAAATTCGCTAAAGGCTTGGTAGGCCACTTGTTGTGGAAAAGGACTAAAGCTTTCTATTCGTGGAACGAACCTTGCGCCTATAAGGTTTTGGTTTGGCAGTTGTGGGTTGGGTACATAGATAGCACCTTCATAGCCCCTTGCTCGCAAACTTGTGTAAGCAAGGCTAACAAGATTGTCGTTATCCCAAACGATAACCGCTTCAGCTTGACGACTGGCAACAAAAAGTGCTTCTGGCATGAGATTTGTTGTGTTGTGCGTGTAGTTTTGGCTGACTCGAAGCTCGAGCCCTTGTTTAGCCGCTTCTAACTGCACATAGCTCTGCACAGCAGGCTGACTGGTCATAAGCGCCACACTCTGTAAGCCCATTGCCTTGATGTCCATGAGCATTCGCAGCAAGCTCAGTTCTGGTGCTGGTGTGATGCTAAACATCCACTTCGTGTTTTCGATACTAGGGTGATGGCTCAGGCTTAAAATAGGGGTGCGGAGTACATCGGCATTCCTAGCCAGCATGTCGGTAGTTTGTGGGTTGGAACAGCA
>CALDTA010000241.1:0-4425 GCA_937924455.1 uncultured Deinococcales bacterium | reverse complement strand
ACGCCCATCTTGATTAACATCAAAAAGGGTTAGAGCCAAGGCTTGGGCGCTGTCTTCTAAACGTTCAGCTTTGAAGCTACCGTCGTCTTGCTGGTAGTTAACGACAACACCTGCACCATTAGAAAGCAGGAAACCTGTTCTAAGTTGTTGCTCTAAAAGCGTGTCATAAGAAGCTGTAATTAGGTCTAGGTCATTATCAAAATCAATATCTGCTACTAGGAATGTATAGCTAGGAAAACGTAAACCTTGAAGAAATTCTTTTTTGAAAGGTTGTTGTTCACTTTGCTGATTATGCCAATAGCTTATACCACCTGTTGAATGGCTAAATAGTAGATCAAGCCATCCATCTGCATCTACGTCAACCGCAGCTACAGCCCGTGCTTGTCGTTCATTCAAAACTTCTTTACGAAATTCTAAATTCCCTTCATTCCATAAAATACTACTATCGCCAGCAAGATTTGCTAAGACTATATCTATATCCTTATCGTTATCTAAATCACCTAATGCTAAACCAGAGCCATTGCTATCAAAAAAAGTAACTTGGTCGCCACTAGCTTTGGTGGTGTGCTCGAGCGCATGTTCAACAAATCTATCAGTACACACTTGTTGTTCCTCTAAAGCAACAACCTGTACATCAACATTGAGTTGTGCATGTGCAACTACAAAACAACTTGTGAAGATAACAATAAAAATTGATTTCATAAAATAACTAAACAAAAACAATAAATCTTATAACTTTAGAACTCTATAACAATCTAAGAAAAAACTAATTTGTTTTTCAGTACGTTTTTGAACATAGCGAAAAAACTACAAAGGTGTGCATTGAGAAAATTTTGACTATCAGAAAATATCGCACTAAGGTTACAAATAAACCACACACCACTAATACGTATTAGCCTTTTCTATAAAAGATGGTGCTCACATGAGCACCATCTCTACTAATTAGCGTGTAGCTAAAGTATCACTTAATAGACTATTAGAATAAACCGTTAACTTCGTCGTTTGCTTCTAGTAGAATATCTGCTGCGCTACCTTCACCTAGGAAGATACTTGCAATAGCTTCACTCATAATTGAGTTAATATCTGAACCAAAATCAGTGATTGGGAACAAGAATGTGCTATTAACATCGTCATTTGCTGTTAGGTCAGTAAATGCTGTAATGTCTACGCCAGCTTCTTCACGAACACCTACTGATAGTTCTAACGCTTCTGCTGTTGATGGGAATACAACACCACTCGCACCAATTACGTTAATACAAGCAGGGCTACCTAAGTACTTAACCCATGCCCAAGCTGCTTCAGGATTTTCTGTACCTGACCAGATTGAATCAGCAAGACCATTGTACATACTTGAACGTGCGCCATTAACAGTTGGAATATTTGCAAAACCAACATCGAACTCGCTACCTAAGTAAGTACCAATCATCCAACTACCGTCTGGAACCATAGCAGCAGTAGCACTTTGGAATAGAGGTGCTTGACCACCAGAGCTTTGCTCTGCTTCAGATGGTGCATAACCTTTAACTAGTGCAAGATCTGCCATCCACTGAAGAACTTCAGCAATTGCTGGCTCGTCGTAGTAGTACTCGTTGCCCCATACGCCGTTGTTATAGCTGAAACCGTTAGCTTTAGCTAGCCAGCTCCACTCAGTTTGACCATATGCGCCACCACGGTTACCGCCACCTTGAGCAAAACCATACTGCACAACATTATCTTTGTCAAAGTCAGCACTTAGACCGTTGTTACCGTTTGCATCCAGTGTTAGCTTAGCAATAACTTCTTCGAAAGTACCACCGTCAGCCGCATTCCAGCTCATGTTGTTTACTTCTTCAACACTTACGCCCGCTGCATCTAGCATGTCTACATTATAGACAAGAGCGATAGTGTCAAAATCTTTTGGTAAACCATAACGAACACCATCACGTGTCCAAAGCTCAGCTAGACCTGGTAGATAGATGTCTGTAGCTACGCCATCTGCGTCTACCATTTCTTGAAGATCCATAAGCTGACCAAGTGCTGCAAATTCTGGATACTTAGCTAAGTGGTTTGTAAATACGTCTGGTGTTTCACCACTTACAAAACCAGTTTGGATGTTTGACCAATAGTCACCCCAACCAAGCTGCTCAATATTAACAGTGATGCCTGTTTCAGCTTGGAAGTTATCAGCACATGTCTGATAGTGAGGCTGCTGGTTGCCGTCCCACAATGAATAACGAATTGTTTGGGCTTGCGCTGTTACGAATGCAAAAACTGCTACAAGCACGACTAGTAAAGAAACTTTTTTCACAAGTGTCTCCTTCTGCAAAGCCCCTGTAGGGCAAATTGCCAAAAATAAAAATTAAAACTTTTCAAATGGCTGATTTGCCATCTAAAAACAAAAGAAAGGTATATCTTCAAACTCAACATAAAGAAAATTGGGCTCAGCATGTTTTTGTAGCAAAGCGAAAAAAACTGCTTAAAGTGAATCTGTATCGAAGCAATTATAGTATCCCCATTTAACGATGGCTTTAAATACTCACTCAATTGCAGATTCACTCATTTACCACCTGAGAATTGAATAGAGTCAATAACACGACGTCCAAAGAAAATGAAAATAAGCAACGCAGGCACAATTGAAACTGCTGCCGCTGCCATTAGACCAGTCCAGTCAGGTGCGCCTTGTGGCGTCTGAGAACGGAAAACACTGAGCGCTACTGTGAGCATACGCACACTTTCATCTCGTCCAACCACAAAAGGCCACAGATACTGATTCCATGTTGTTATAAAAGTCAATATGCCAAGTGTGATGGCTGGACCACTAATGAGTGGTAGCGCAATTCTACCGAAAAACCCAATCTTGGTAGCACCATCAATAATGGCTGCTTCTTCAATACTCGTATTTAAACTTAAAAAGAATTGCCGCATAAAGAAAACGGCAAAAGGTGTCATAAGAAATGTTGGCGCAATAATACCTACAAAGGTATTAATCCAACCTAACTCTTTGACCAGAACATAGTTTGGAATAAACAAAACGATAGCTGGAACCATAAGTGCAGCTAGATACAAGGCAAAGATGGCATTTTTACCAGGGAACTTAAGTCGTGCAAAAGCATAAGCAGCCGTACAGCTAAAAAAGACCTGACCTAAAGTAGTAACGAGACCAACTATAAAAGAATTTCGCATAAAAAGCCAAAAATTCAGCTTGCCTGGCGAAATATTGGTAGCACCTTGTTCAATCAAAATCTGTGGATCAATAACACCTAGTACCCGTAAAAAATTAACTCCTGTCGGATCAACTGGCACTACAGATTTTATACTTGAGTAGAAGGTCTGCGGATTTATCAGTGCCGTACGTACAACCCAATAAAAAGGAAATAAGACCATAAAACAAAAGACAACTAAAACAAGAAAAACACCAAACTGTGCTAAACGCTTTTGGATAAGTCCTCTAGTTGAAGCACTCGTATTGTAATTAATAGTTTCAGACATAATTATGCTCCGTATTATGCTCCGTAGTCCGCAAGGTCATTGTTTCGACTACCTAGAAATCTGACTTGTACAAGTGTAACAAGTATCAAAATGAAAAAGAGTACAACGGAGGCGGCACTAGCTGGACCCATTTTAAAACCTTTGTTAAACATTTCATTATAGATATAAAAAAGAATTACACGGCTCGAGCCAGCAGGACCACCACCCGAAGCGCCAGCGCCAGTGGTAATCGCAATCGTATCAAACACTTGAAAAGAACCAATAATTGACGTAACTAATACAAACAGCATAATCGGTCTTAGTAGTGGCAAAGTAATTCGCCAAAACTGTACCCAAGGCGTGGCACCATCTATAGCAGCAGCCTTATATAAATCTTTTGGAATAGTTTTCAAACCTGCAAAAAATAGAATTGCTGTATAACCCGTGTATTGCCAAATATTAATACCTGCAATAGCTGGAATAACTTGATCGGGTGAACCAAGGAATGGCTGATCAGGAATACCAAAAAAGTTTAAAAAATCGTTCACGATACCTAAAAGAGGATCAAGCATCCAAAGCCACAGTAGACCAACAACAATAGGTGGCAATAGCCACGGCAAAACCATCAAGCCTCTTACAACACTAGAAAGTGTATTGCTAAATCTATCCATAATCGTCGCTAGAATAAGGGCAAGTACAGTTTGAAGAGGGATGTTTAAAATCACATATAACAACGTAATTCTCAGAGAACGCCAAAAGCGTTTATCTGTAAAAATATCTTGGAAATTCTCAAAGCCAACAAACTTTGGTGCTCGCAACAAATTCCACTCGTGCAAGCTTATAAGCAAACCACCAATAGCAGGATATAAGAAAAATACCGTAAAACCTATCAGACTTGGAATAATAAATAAATAGGCAACAAATAAATCATTATTGGCAAAACTTGCCAAATTCATATCTTTTCGAGAGAAGGCTAAA
>CALDTA010000240.1:0-3134 GCA_937924455.1 uncultured Deinococcales bacterium | reverse complement strand
AAATGTGAATAACTTTTGATTGCAAAAAGCCTAAGTTTTGTAGTCTAGGACTAATATGCTGGCTTTTTTGCTAGTTTTAGGGGCAGTAGTTGTAGAGGGAGTTTGACCTTATGTTCGCTGATAGCTGCTATCAAGTTATATGGCAAGTCATATTGAAGCTTAGATTTAAAATAGCCATTATTGCTTTTTTCTTAAGTCTTGCTTTTTCTTGTGTCTTTGCACAAAATAACCTTTCTTTTAATGATATTCCTGTAGATCATTGGGCAGCGGAATCAGTCGAAAGGCTTCAAAATATAGGTATGCTGGAAGGTTTTCCTGACGGTGCATACTATGGAAATTTAGCGCTTTCACGCTATCAGATGGCGGTATTACTCGACAGAATGCTAACTTTAGCTAAACAAGAAGCGCAGGCTGAAGGTTTAAGTATTGCTGAGATTACTACCTTGCAACAGCAAATTGACCAGCTCAATGCTATTTTATCGCAGTCTGTACAAAGTTTGCTTGCTCCCAATATTAGTCCAGATACTAGACGAGATACTAGACGAGATGCTATTCAGACAGTTCAGAATGTTGTTCCTGATGCTAGTTTAGGTGCTAGCCAAAATCAGCCACAAGCAAGCTCTCGTTCTGCTTTGATTACACCAGTTATATCTCCTTCAGCTTCGCAAGAGAATTTTTTGCAGATACAACAAGATCAGCTTGGAGCAAGTGAAACTGGTGCAGTAAGTCAACAGAGTGCTAGCCAAAATCAAGCAAGTGTTACAACTACATCGACTACATCGAATGTACAACCTGAATCAACTTTAGCTTCTTTTAGTACGGATAGTACAGATAGTACGGATGCGCCTATTTTAAATAGCGCATCAAGAGAAGATGCTACGGATATTATTGCTCGTTATGAAGCCTCACCATCTACAATTGCTTATCAAGAATATTTGGACGCTTATGTGGCTGCCTATGGAAACCAAAACAGCACAAATAACGAAACATCGGTAAACAAAATAGGTGTTGTTCCTAGTGTTGCGGGTAGCGGAACCTCGCAAGTAGCGTCTAAACTACTTTCACAGCAAACACAGGTTTCACAACAAACACAGGCACAGCAAACACAGGTTTCGCAACAAACACAGGTTTCACAACAAATACAGGCACAACAAACACAGGCACAGCAGCCACAAGCTTTTGCTGGTTTTGTTGATGAGAATATCACTGAGCAATTTGCACAACAATTTGCCCAGCAAAACCAGTTAAATGTGCAACAGCCTAACCAAATAGCTACGCAAGCTATAGAACGAAGCTCTCAAGAACAATCACAGCAACTGAGTTTTCAGCAACCATCTTCAGAGAATGCTGCTCAGCAAGTCATAAGCCCAAGAGACTCTTTTGAAGCTTCTGTACAGCAAAGTTTGGCACAGCAAAGTGCAGCGCAGCAAAATGCAACACAGCAAAGTGCAGCACAAGACGGCACATCACAGGTTGTTCGTTCCAGTGGTATCTATTTGCAGTTAGGTGCATTTGCTAATGCTCTAAGTGCTGAGCGTTTGGTTGAAGATATTGGTGCTTTAGGCTTTTCGCCGATACAGCAAGAAGTTTCAGGTCTATATAAGATTTTTGTTGGTCCGTATGATTTTGTGACCTTGGAACCTGCTAGTGAGACTTTGACAGCGCAAGGCTATAGCTTTTTTATGGTTCGGTAGCACAGTTTTCGACTCCATACAAAGTATGAGTCTTTGTTCATGTAAAGTCTGGTAAACTGGTTTTGAAGCTAAGATAGAGTATCTTCGATTCAAGAACCGAGCCTTACTTAATGTCTAGATCTAATCAAACAAATTTAAATTCAGAATCACCTCAAAAATTACCCAAACACATTGTTGTGTCGGGTCAGCGCATTAACTTACATCAGTGGAAAGCAAAAAATGTTCGTGACTCCGTGTTGCTAGGTGTCTTTACTGTAGTTATGTTGGTAGCGATAGCCTATTTGCTTGCCATTGTTTTTGAACCAGCCGCAGCAGTCTTTTTTATGCTGATAGCTTTATTTATATCCCTAACGCAAAATGTGGTTGCTTTTTGGTTTTCAGACCAGATTGCGCTACATGCAGCAAGAGCAAGAAAAGCGAATAAGGAAGAGCACCGCTATCTGGTGAATATTACTGAAGCAGTGGCGATTGGTGCTGGTGTGCCTATGCCAGAGATTTACGTGATTGATTCACCAGCGCCAAATGCTTTTGCAACAGGGCGCAACCCTAAGCACAGTGCTGTGGCAGTGACAACTGGGCTTATGAAAATGCTTGATAGGCAAGAGCTTGAAGGTGTGATTGCCCATGAGATTGCCCATATTAAGAATCAAGATATTCTTTTTACGTCGATGATTGCAGCAACTGTTGGTGCGATTATTATCATGCGAGATTTTTTTTATCGCAGTTTTCACTATGGACATGGTCATGCATCTAGACGCAGTAGTAGAGGTGAAGATAATGGTGGTCAGGCACAGGCAATTGCTTACCTTCTCTTGATTTTATTACTTATACTTGGACCGATTTTAGCGATGATGATTCGCTATGCGGTGAGCCGTAAGCGAGAATATGTGGCAGATGCAACAGGGGCGTATATTACACGGAATCCTGAAGGGTTGGCCAGGGCCCTGATAAAACTCCGTGACTACAATGGTGCAAAACTTGAAGTCTCCGAAGGGGTAAGGCATATGTTCTTTACGAACCCTGCAAAATCCTTCAATGCAAAAACAGCTTTCTCAACCCATCCACCGATTGAAGAACGTATCGACAGATTGCGTCGTATGTAAATCTAGTTGCATGTAAATCTAGTCGTATGTAAATCTAGTCGCATGTAAATCTAGAAGACTGTAAACATTTTGAGTATGGCAATACGAGGTCGCTACGCACCATCACCAACAGGCTATTTGCATTTGGGCAACGCACGAACAGCTTTAGTGGCTTACCTGCTTGCAAAGTCACAAGATGGTGAGTTTGTCATGCGAGTTGAAGACATTGACTTACAGCGCTGTAAACCAGAATTTCAAAAAGCAAATCTTGAAGAGTTACGCTGGTTAGGGTTGGAGTGGGATGAAGGTCCAGAGCTTGGAGGCGATTACGCTCCCTACATTCAGCGAGAGCGTTTTG
>CALDTA010000239.1:0-4928 GCA_937924455.1 uncultured Deinococcales bacterium | reverse complement strand
AACAATGAAGGAGCAACAATGAATTTAGTACACAGAAATTATGATTTGACCAACAAGCTTTTTAGTGAATTCGATCGTGCAGCTAATGGATCAGCAAGAAACCTGAGAACCAGCTATAGCACAAGTAATGTAAATGGTACGGATCTCTACGAAACTGCTGATGCGTTTGTTTTAGAGATGGCTGTACCTGGCATAAAGCGTGAGAATATTGATATCAACCTTGAAGGGCGTAATCTTGATATTCGTGCTAGTTACAAAACTGTAGATAGTGATGTTAAAGCTGATGTAAATGAAGATGCAAACGCTGAAGCAGTTGTTGAAGAAGTAGCAGAAAAACGTACTTATCACTATAGAAGCCTGCGTTTAGCTGATATTAACCGCAAGGTGCATTTACCAGAAAGTGTGCAAGTAGATGCTATCGACGCTAAAGTTGAAGATGGTATTTTGCTACTCACTATGCCAAAGGCGGCTGAAGCACAACCTCGTAAAATCTCAGTTAATTAAGTTTAGAACTGAATTTAAATAAGATACCGACGAACATTTCTTCCAAAGAACGGCGAACTTTCCCTAGTTCGCCGTTCTTTCTTTTGGCTATTATTTCTTATATTTATCCATACCAACAAAACGCCTATTGGTACTTTTCACCAACACTAATTTCTTCAAACAACCTTGGTAAATGTGGAGCATTCAAAATATCTGCGAGTGCTTCCATGAGTTTCAAATAATGTCTTGGTCTGGCATTTTCTCCCATCAGCCCAAGTCGCCAAATCTTGCCAGCCGTTTCACCAAGCCCCCCTGTGACACTGATGTCATAGTCAAAACGCAATTGATGACGAACTTTTGTATCATCCATATCTTCTGGTAACTTCATGGCAAGCACCGTAGGTAAACGATATTCTTCAGGAATATAAGCACTAAAGCCCACCGTTTTTAACGTTTCTAGAGCAGCAAATCCAACTGTTTTAACCCTTTGAGTTCTGTTTTCAATACCCTCTTCAAGTGCAGCACGAATTGCCTCACCTGTTGCCCAGTGCAACTGTACAGGAACGGTGTGGTGGTATTTACGACCTTGCTCACTTGGCTCCCAATAGTTGAGCATACCTAGCGCATCGCTATACCAAGTACTTACAGGTGTTTTACGATGTCTAACTGCTTCAATCGCTTTGCTACTGAATGCAACAGGAGCAAGTCCTGGAGGTGCTGACAAGCACTTTTGAGAACCTGTATAGGCATAATCTACACCCCAAGCCTGCATATCAAACTCAAGCATCCCAACCGTCGTAACTGCATCCACAGAGAATAAACAACCAAGTTTTTTAGCAATTTCGCCAACTTCTGGTATAGGGTTCATAACGCCTGTAGACGTTTCTCCATGTACCATAGCAAGCACTTTTGGTTGATGCTTTTCAGCAGCTTCTTTTACTTTTGTAACATCAATTGGAGCTGAAGCAGGAAAGCGTACAGCAATAACGTCTGCACCAAGACGTTCTGCCATTTCTATTTTTCTATCACCAAAAACACCATTGCTAACAATTAACACCTTATCGCCAGCTTCTAGCAAATTTGCAAAGCCTGCCTCCATTCCGAGTGAGCCAGTACCTGATAGCAGACTAGTAAAGCCTTTACCACCTGTTTGATAAAGTTCGTGCAAATCTTCAACAATACGGTCATTGTAGGCAAATACATCAGCGTCCATATGACTACGCATTGGCCAGCTCATAGCATCAACTGAGCGTGGATGGATGGGCGTTGGACCTGGGGTTAAGAGTAAAACTGGGGTCAAGTTCTTCATAAGTATCCTTAGGATTTTAATTTCAGCAATAAAAAAAGACCTCATTTTGAAAATGGGTCAGGGTGTTGCAACAACTAAGTTTTCTAGCAATATTTTTAGCTAGCGCTTAGAAGCTGCTAGCAGGAAGGCTCGAGCCCAGTAATCTTTTCCCTCAAGAAAAGGATTACTTGTTAAATGAACTAACACTAAAGCATTCATGGTTGAGAGTTTACTCTAAAAACTACTTCTTGTAAAGGACTATATGAAAACAGCTAAAATGGTACCTTATATAAAGTAAATCAACTAAGCAATTAATGGTCAATTAACGTTAGCGCTAAGTCATCTAATACTGTAGGCTACAGAGACAGGTATGCTCATAGTTGGTGACAGATTAGGCGTTATTTTAGGGGCGTTATTTTAGGCATTTTTCTGATGCTGTCTAAGCGAACAGGTATTTTGATAAGCAATAGTGTGCTTTTCGTCATTATTAATTAAGATACCAGTTCCTAATATGGTAATGCTTGTACTCTTGGTAGTTAGCAATTGGTAATTTTATCCAAACTTGGAAGTAATTACTTACCAAGAATAGCTGTAAAAAAGCTGTACAGATGTTTCACGAAAGAGATTGGGCAAATTCTCGGTGTATAGATTACTTTTACTTGCTTTGTTTTTGTTTTGGAGTGCTGTTCAAGCCTTTATTGGTACTGAAGCACCTTCCGATGAAAAACGCATACAATACAGCATGGTGAATACTTATGGAATACAAGCCGTGAGTATGAATCCCCGAAGGGTAATTTTAGGTGGTACTTTAGGTAGCACATCTCAAGCCTTTGTAGGCAAGCCAGATGAAGCTTTAAGTACATTTAAAGATACAGATACTGAAAATACTTCAAGTGCTGAGGTAGCAAATAAAGATATTCAAACAAATAATGAATCTTATGCACCTTCAAGCAAATTGCAAACAAGAAAAAATACGCCAGCTATTACTGCTGCAAATTTGGATACTATTGCAGAACAACAGCGTGTTCAAGAGCATGTTCAAGCTCATGTTAAATTGCAGCAGGAATCACAAATAATTCAAGTGGATGCCCAAAATTTACCACAACAAAATCTGGATGCTGCTGAAAATACAGGCATTACAGGTGTTTCAACCCTTTCTACTAGGATTGTTACGGCTAAACATCTTGATGATTTACGAACATCGGTGGATTCAAATCCATCAGAAGCTCAGGCTATAACAGAAGCTAAAACTGTAAGAGAAGCTAAAAACAGTGAAGTCGTATCTAGAGCTTATGGCTTTGGTCTTCAGGCTAACTCCGTTTTAGAGCGGTTAGAAGATGCCCAAGAAGCTGTTTCTAATGAACTTGCACAAAGTGAAGTGAGCGCAAAAGCACATAGTAATGTTGCACTACGTGTACCAGCAGACCTACCAACAGACCTATCAACAGAGACTATACAAATAAGCTCTGTACAAGCAAGCTCTGTACAAACAAGCTCTGTACAAACAGAGATAGCAATATCTGAGGTAGTTGATACTAGTGATGCTAACTTCAGTACTACTGATTTTAGTAACACTGATATTAAGGAAAACTTCACGATTGTACAAGAACCGACACTTGAGTTTGAAGCTCGTTCAATGCCAATTTCTATTGGTGGTTTTGCTCAATTTGAGGATGAGGATGGGGCAGGTCAGAGTCAAGACGCTTCTAATGAGCAAAAAAGCTTTAAGGTTGGTTTGACATCTGTACCTACTACATCAGCAGTACTTAGTAACAGACGAATTGTTAGTGGACAGGGTTTAACTGATAATCAACGCATTGCTGATAACTTGACTGTAACTACAACAACAGTGGTTAGTGGTTTAGAAATCACTTTAAATCCAAATGATGCAGTTCGTAGGGAAGCATCGGTTGAGCAACAGGCATTTTTGTGGCCATTGCCGACAAAAGGACGCCTAACTTCAGGCTATGGTAGACGTGTACTAGCAATAACAAATAATGACTTTCACAGAGGTATGGATATAGCAGTTAAATCTGGTACACCTATTTTGGCAGTTAAAGATGGTGTTGTTGAAACTGCAGGCTGGGAAGGTAATTATGGCTACGCTGTTTACTTACGCCATAATGATGGTACTGAGACACGTTATGCCCACATGAGTCGTGTCATTGTCGAAAAAGGTGAGTGGGTAAACCAAGGTCAGTGGTTAGGGCTAGTTGGTAATACTGGTTTATCTACAGGTCCACACTTGCACTTTGAACTTCACTTAAGTGGTAAAGCTGTTGACCCTTCTAAACATTTGGTTTTCACTGGTGAGCGAATCGCTACACGTTAAAAAATTTAAAAAAATCCAAAGCACGTTATACCAATTCCGTTTACATCCGTAGTTTAGTCTGATGTCATTTTTATGGAGATATCTAGGTGACTCACAGATTATTACAGCGTTTCCACGAAATAACTGTACACACTGAGTGGCTTTATTCTTACTCGTTACGAAGCTCGCCGATTAACTGCTGTCGCAGTTAATCGTGGAAGAGCTTTACTCATCATCAAATTCAAAATTTTCAAGCCATTCGGTATCTAAAACTTCGATGTGCTCAACCGTATGATGTGGCTCGTTTAGTTCAATAGTATCTTCTACACTAAAAATTTTGCTATCAAAACTTGTGTCTTGTAAGGTGATGGCTACTCCATTTGTTTCATGAATACCCGTGTCATTTTCAATAATGGAATTGCTAATCATTGAGTCAGAAAAACTCCCTAAACTATCAATTTCATCAAAGCCATCATCTGTAAAAGGATTTTCAATATCGTAGACTGTTGGTGGCGTAATCAAACGTCCCCTGTCTTGTACAGAAGATTCTTTAACTGACTTTGGTGGGTAGATATGTTGACTTAAGCCATTTGTATGCGTTACCGACTTTTCCTCGATAGTGTCTTTGGTATTTTGGTCAACAATGTTTAGTTGTTGGTTGGAACGGTGTTCTCTTTCTAGTTGATTCGTGTGAGCCTGTTTTGGCTGAGCGTTATTATTAGAATTAGGTTTATCTTTGAGTGAACCTTCTGTTTTTACAGGTTGATTTGTTAGAGGAAATTGCTCATTGCTGAAGCTTTGCTTGATACCTTGACTTAAACCCAATGCACCATTCCCTAAATTGTT
>CALDTA010000238.1:0-4763 GCA_937924455.1 uncultured Deinococcales bacterium | reverse complement strand
TCAAGAGAAATCCTATAAACAAAACGTGTTTGCAAATACCAAGTTTCCAAATCTTCTTTTTGCAAACTGTTCTGATGTACTAGCTTACCCATCTTTCTGGCATAACTAAGCGCTCGATTCACTGCTAAGTCAAAAAGTTTTTCTCTACTTTGCGAAACATTCTTAAACATTCTTTAGACATTTTATCAGGCATTGCTATACAGCCTAAGGCATTTTTCAGCCCTTTTGAGGTCAACCATACCTTTCCAAGCTTATACAAAACTCAGTTTTATGCCTATTTTTGGCATTTGTACAATGCTTGAAATCATTTGAATACCGCTAAAAAGCACCATATAAAGCTATTTTCATAAAATAATATCTTCTATATAGTGTATACTGCCAGCTAATAGTAATTTACATCACTTTACTATCCCTATACACAGGTTGTACAATCTGTTAAATTATACAGAGGTTGTACAAATCCTTGTACGAACTTTGCAACCAAAATATTCAAGTAGTTCCAATACCAGAAAAAAGAAAGATACCTTGCATGTCAGCATTTAGAGAAGAAGGCAAATACACAGTTAACGAAATAGAAGAAAGAACCGATACGCCTTCTACTACCCTCAGGCAGTGGGAGAGGCGTTATGGCTTTCCAAAACCGATGCGTTCTGAATCTGGTTACAGGCTATATAGCGACTTTGATCTCAGTGCAATTTTGAAGATGAAGCGCTACATCTCAGATGGTGTTCCTGCGTCAAGAGCAGCCGAACTTGTACAAGCAGTCAAAGATGAGCCTGCCGAGCCTAGACCACTCAATCAGCTTTCAGTGGAATTAAATGATGCATTGCTCAATTTCGATGACAGCAAAGCAGATAAAATTCTTTCTGAGGCTCATGCCCTTCACACGGTCGAACTTGTACTCACGGAAGTTTTGCAACCTACCCTTGTACACATCGGCACACTCTGGCACGAAGGCAAAATCCGTATTGCTAATGAGCACTTTGCATCAAACTATATCCGTGGACACCTTCACAACTTACTTAAACTAACCGCAGGTTTAAGAGACGCTACGATGATCCTTGTAACCTGTGCCCCCAAAGAACAGCACGAAATCGCTGTCTTGATGTTAGCTGTCATGCTCAGACGAGCAGGCTACGGTGTTTACTATATTGGTGCAAATTTGCCGATTGAAGATATGGTTATGCTCATCAACAAACACAAGCCTACGGCTGTTATGATTTCTAGCTCAGTTCCAGAATCTTTAGAAGAATTAATAGAAGCAAAAGAGCTTCTAAAATCCATCCGTTCACTACTTATTTTCGGTGGTCATAGCTTTGAGCAAAACCCAGTTTTAGCAGAAGAGCTAGGTGGCGTGTATCTAAATGGCAATGCTATGGAAGCCATCGACGCCTTTCACAAACTTGTGCGGAAGGGGGTGTTGAACACATGGTCAGACGAGAGCAAAGAAGCCTAAACTCAATAGACACCCTAGACACCCTAGACACCATGCTCAACTTTGAGCAAGCAATTCGTCAGTCAGCACCAGAAACACCACAGCCACAGTTTGAAACAAAGGCTTGGCAGCAAAGCGCAAATACAGACTATGATGTTGCAGTCATTGGCTCAGGCATTGCAGGACTAACATCTGCTGCTTACTTGAGCAAAGCTGGCTTACGGGTCATCGTTTTAGAACGAGACGTCCATCCTGGAGGGTGTACTGCTAGTTTCAAACATAAAGATTATCGTTTCGCTGTCGGTGCAACTGTTGCTATGGGCTTTGAACCTCAAGGCTTACACCGAAACATCTATGAAGATTTAGGCATTACTCCAAACTTTGTAAATGTGAATCCTGCTATTCGTGTTCATTTAGAAAATGAGACCTTGAGTTTATATACCCAAAGAGCAGCATGGCACAAAGAATTGCAAAGGGTATTTCCTGCACACAGCAAAAACATCTTGGCATTTTGGAAAGATGTTGAAGCTATTGCAGCGGTTATGGACAGGGTATCTAAGCATTTTCCTGTCATGCCTTTCAAGCATATCTACGATGTTATTGACACACTCAAAGGCTTTCACCCAAACCTAATCACGTTGCTTCCTCTATTGCGCTCAACGGTTACGGACTTACTCAAAAAACACCACTTACTTCCTCAAGATACCGAAACAACACGTTTCAAAGCATTCATAGATGGACAATTGCTAGATGCTATGCAATGCACATCGGACGATTGTGTCCTGACCTCTGGCGCATACGCGCTAGATATTTACCGCTTTGGCTGTCAATACAAAATTGGTGGTCTAGATAGCATCGCCTATGATCTTTGCGACTATATTGAAAATCATGGCGGAACTGTCAGCTTTTCAACTAGGGTAAAGGCTATTCGCAATGCAGATGGTCAGATTGAGGGTATAAAGACTAATCGTGGCGATATCAGCGTGGCAACTGTCATTAGTGCGATTCCAATGCCAAATACAGCTGCGCTTTTAGAAGATAGCGAGGGCTCGAGCCTACCCGCTATCGCTGCCACACAAGACTATCACTGGGGTGCCTTCACACTCTACATGGGTGTTGATGAACAAGCTCTACCAGATGATGTCCACTATTTTGAACAAATCAGTAGCCCAGTATCTAATTCAAATTCCGCTTCTAATTCTAGGCATGATGTGCACAACATGCTTATTTCAATTAGTCCAACATGGGATAGAAGTCGTGCGCCAAAAGGCAAACGTGCTATCACCATCAGTACCCACGTCGATGCAAAAGCTTGGATGGCAATTGCATCAGAGTCAAAAGAACATTATACGGAGGAAAAGCGTGAGCTGGAAAAAGTCATCTTAGACAAGCTAGCCAACATTTTTCCAAATATTCGTAACGGCATTGAGGTGATGTTCAGTGGCAGTCCACGAACCTTTAAGCGCTTTACCCTAAGAGCTGATGGTTTTGTAGGTGGCTTTCCTCAAGACCTTAAACATGCCAATTTTCAAGCCCCTTCTCACCGTACAGACATCAAAGGTCTCTTCTTAGCAGGAGACACCATCTTTCCTGGTCAAGGCACTTTAGGAACATCAGTTTCAGGCTTTAACGCAGCTAGAAGTGCTATTCGCTTTCATAAACATCATTCCATCCATAAACATAATTCCATCCATAAACACAATTCAATGACAAGGCAAGTATCAGCTACTAATGCCACAAGCCAGCACAACATTAGCCAGCACAATTAGTACCCGTTTAGTACACAGTTTTTAATACACGTTAATAAAAGGCTACAACCTCAGCAAGACATTTTTAAGGAGTTCTGATTTACATGATTACGCATACAAACAACCACACAAATAGACAATACTCAGATGACTTCCGTAACAATACTAATCTCTCTAACAATCACTACAATCAGGTAAATGCCCAACAAGCAATTGATACTACTCAAAACGCCCCACTAAATGCACCTAGCCAGATCATTAACTTGCAACGCAAGCAAACCTTGTACCACGCAGGTGATAGAGCAAACTCTATCTATAGAGTAAAAACAGGGTTAATTCGTGTCATTCGTACCACACCCGAAGGTCGTTTGATGACACTAAGACACGTCATGCCAGGTGACTTTTTTGGTGAAGAAGCACTCGTAAACTCAAACAGACTTGAAGTTGCTGAAGCACTTACCAATGCTGAAATCGAAGCCATTGACCCAACTGCCATCGACTTTATGGATTTACAAACAGTAACCCACTCGATGTCTAGACAAATGCAGCGTCTGATGGACTACGAATATCACTTACAAACAGGTGACCTAAGACAACGTGTCGCACGTTATCTTATTCAGCTTGCACAAACACCCTTAGCTGTTCAGAATGACGCTGGTCACATGATGGTATCTGCAACACATGAATTGCTAGCAGAAGGTACAAGTAGCACACGTGAAAGTGTTTCAAAAATCATCACTGATCTAAGAAATGAAAACTTGATTGCTTCTGGCTATCGCAGCATCGTCCTGCTCAACTGGGAAGCACTCATAGACATATCAGAAGAGCTTTACTAAGCCCCTCCCTGTATATATGCGTATTCTTATAACAGGTGCAAGTGGTTATGTTGGCAAGCGTATTGTGGCGCTTGCCTTAGAGGGAGGGCACTCTGTTAAAGCCTTATCCCGTTCTGGAAAAGTACATATTAGTGATTCAAAGCTTGAAGCTGTTACAGCAGATATTGCGGACTTACCTGCCCTACGTAAGGCCTGCCAAGATGTTGATGCAGTCATTCACTTAGTTGGCATCATCAGAGAAAAAGCTAAAGCCACCTTCGAGACGGTACATGTAGAAGGCACACGAAATGTCATAACTGCTGCACTTGATACTGGGGTAAACAGATATATCCATATGAGCGCACTAGGTACTGCTAATAGTGAACTATGTAAGCAAAGCGGCTATATGCGTACTAAGGCAGAAGCAGAACACATCGTCAAAGGTACATCGCTAGATTGGACAATTTTCAGACCAAGTCTGATTTTTGGTCAAGATGATGAGTTTTTCTCCCAAGTATTAAAACAACTCGTAAGCTTGCCACCCTTTGTGCCCCAAATAGGTAACGGTCAATTCTTATTCAAACCTGTATGGCTTGATGATGTCGCAAGTAGCTTTGTTCAAGCTTTAGAGCAGCAAGATAGCATCGCTCAAAGTTATGACTTGGTTGGACCAAAAGAATATACCTTTAGAGAATTACTGGAGCTCGAGCAATCAGCCCTAAACTCTAAAAAACCAATTATCCCTATCCCGCTCCCCTTAATGAA
>CALDTA010000237.1:0-2925 GCA_937924455.1 uncultured Deinococcales bacterium | reverse complement strand
GTATTAACAACAACAACATCAGCCTCATCGTAACTCGGCACGATGTCATAGCCTTCGGCACGCAATTGCGTAAGGATGCGCTCACTGTCAACCAGTGCTTTTGGACAACCTAGTGAAACAAAACCAACTTTTCCAGACATAAACTACTTTCTAAACTATTTTAAATAATTGCCCTCCCTTTGAAAAAGGGGGCTAGGGGGGATTTGCTTTTTGCTTGTAATCCCAAGCAAAGCAAATAATCTCTTAGGTCAAAAACCGTAGGATGGGCTATGCCCATCGCTTTTTATAAAGTATAAAATCAATTTTTCTTAACATGTAAACAAAACGATATTTTATAAAAATTCAATTGGTGGGCATAGCCCACCCTACGGAATTAAGCTATTTAGGCAAGCAGTTTTGGCGTTCTTTGCCAAAACTGCTTGCCTGAGCGCAGCGAGGGCATTAGTCAGTCACTGCACCTGTTGATGCACTAGAAACTAACTTGGCGTACTTAGACATAACTCCACTTGTGTAACGTGGTGCAGGTGCTTTCCAGCTTTTACGACGCTCTTCTAATTCTTCATCGCTGATATTCACTTGAATCAAGTTCTTTTCTGCATCAATTGTGATGCTGTCACCTTCGTTGACGAGTGCAATTGGTCCACCAACATAAGCTTCAGGTGCAACGTGACCAACGACTAAACCGTAGGTGCCACCTGAAAAACGTCCGTCAGTTATAAGCCCAACTTTATCGCCTAAACCTTTACCTATAATGGCACTAGTCGGCGACAAAAACTCACGCATACCTGGACCACCTTTTGGACCTTCGTAGCGGATGATAATCACATCGCCTTCTTTGATGTCATCTTCCATGATTGCTTCCATAGATGCTTCTTCAGATTCGAATACTCTGGCAGGACCTGTGATGCTAGTGCGTTTAAGACCACTTGTTTTTGCAACACAACCATCTGGTGCTAAGTTGCCTTTCAAAATTGCTAAGTGACCTTCTGGATATTTAGGCTGGTCAAAAGGAAGAATAACGTCTTGCTCCATGGTCGGGAAATCAGGGATTTCAGCGAGGTTTTCTGCAATGGTTTTTCCTGTTACAGTCATGCAGTCGCCATGTAAAAGACCTTCGTTGAGGAGCATTTTCATAACTTGTGGTGTGCCACCGACTTCGTGTAAATCAGTTGCAACATATTTTCCACTTGGTTTGAGGTCAGTAAAGTGTGGAATTTTTTTGCGGATGTCTTCGAAGTCATCAATGCTAAGTTCAACATTGCAAGCATGAGCGATTGCTAGCATATGTAGAACTGCGTTTGTTGAACCACCCATAGCCATGATCACTGCAATAGCATTTTCAAAAGCTTTACGGGTCATGATTTGGTGTGAGGTGATGCCTTTTTTAATTAGTTCAACAAGTGCTTCACCGCTTGCAGCAGCACTATCTGCTTTTTCTGAATCTATAGCAGACATGGTTGAGGAATAAGGAAGACTCATGCCCATAGCTTCGATTGCGCTTGACATGGTGTTGGCGGTATACATACCACCGCAAGAGCCTGCACCTGGGCAAGATGCTTTTTCAATTGCTTCGAAGGTTTCTAGTGGAATACGTCCAGCATTGTATTCACCGACAGCTTCGAAAATACTGACAATGGTTAAGTCTTTGCCATCATGCTGACCTGGTTTAATTGTACCACCGTAGACAAAGATGCTTGGCAGGTCTAACCTTGCGAGGGCAATCATTGCACCTGGCATGTTTTTGTCACAACCACCAACTGCGATGATACCGTCCATGGATTGACCACGACAGACTGTTTCGATTGAATCTGCGATGACTTCACGGCTAATGAGTGAGCATTTCATGCCTTCAGTACCCATGCTGATACCATCTGAAATAGTGATTGTACCGAACATCTGTGGCATACCACCTGCTGCTTTAATAGCATCATTGGCACGGTCAGATAAATTGCCTAGACCTGAGTTACAAGGAGTAATGGTGCTGTGACCGTTCGCAACACCAATAATTGGTTTGCCGAAATCTTCGTCTGTAAACCCCACAGCACGAAGCATGGCACGGTTTGGTGCACGGTTATTACCTTCGGTAACGATACGACTATTTTTATTGAGTGGATTAGAATCGCTCATGGACGTCCTCCAGAAAGAATGAATAAATTTGGTTTAGTGACCAGAATATCCGTAAGTATATACCCTTCTAAGGGTATATTCCTAGAAGCAATTTTTAAGGCTACAATGTAGTCGAGTAAGACGCTGAAGTTTTTTTGTGTGCTTCCCAACGGGGATTTTCATATAAAAACGGAGATTTTCATATAAATCTGTTTCGTATAGTACTCTAGGAGATAGATACTACATTTTGAATCATGTCTTCTGCGAGAAAGCGATTCTTCTCTTAATTAGTCTGCAACTATAATCAATATAACCAGTGCAATATGTAGCACTTAACTATTAAATTGCTATATGACTGAACTTGTAAATTGCTATATGACTGAACTTGTAGGTTAGGATGTGGCTTTATACCAATTCCGCTTAGTGCGTTAATTAATTCGAAATGTTCAAAAGTTAAGGAATCTAAGCGTGTTGCAGAATATGGTTGAGCACCTGACGATTCAAGCTGGTTACTTTAATTAATGATATTTTCGCACTAGGTATGAGCATGTGCTCAAGAAAAATATAGGATTGTAAATGCAGCAAAACTTTACTTCGCGACAACATTATTACGGTTGGAACATCACATGGGCACTTGCCATAACGCAAACTGTGGGTTACGGCGTTTTATTTTATGCCTTTAGTGTGTTCATTAAACCGATGGAAGCTGAGCTGGGTTGGAGTCGGGCACAGAGTACAGGTGCATTTTCGCTAGCGTTGCTGGTTTCTGGTTTAGTAGCTATCCCTTTAGGGAAATGGGTAGATAAACATGGCGCTAGG
>CALDTA010000236.1:0-5037 GCA_937924455.1 uncultured Deinococcales bacterium | reverse complement strand
GTGTATGTTCCTGCTTCCTATAAGTGGTCCTAAAAATTATAAGTGGTCCTAAAAATATAGTACCGTTTTGTAACAGTTTAGGTTTACAATAGACTGTGGAAAAACGCTATCGACTTCGTGAAGGTATCATTATTCGTAGACAAGCTATGACGAGTGGTGATGTTATCGTCACGCTTATGTCGCCAGATGGCAAGTGGCGAGGTATTGCCCGTAAGGGGAAAATCCTTGGGGGGAATATTGCTAGGCTTAGCCTTTTTCACGATGTAAATTTGCAGTATTACCATAAAGCAAATGAAGATTTGTTTTTGATTACCCAAGTCACACTCAATGGGGCTTTGCCAAAACTAACTAGTCCTGATATCTACCCTTTTGGTCACTTCTTGTGTGAGTTGTGCGATCGACTTACGGTTGATGTGCATCTTGGTGAAAAGATATATGACTATTTGAGTAGTGGACTCAGAGGCATTACGCAACATACAGAGCCAAACAAGGTTGGGATTATCTTTGCTTGGAAGTTGCTGGCGCAAGCAGGTCTAGCGCCTAGATTGAGTCGTTGTGTGGAGTGTGGCAAGTCCTATGCTGCTCATGCGACCAGTGAGGTTTTTGGATTTAACATTGCAGCAGGTGGTTTGAGTTGTGCCGATTGTGCTCGAGCCAATGAGAGCTCAAGTGGGAATAATAGCCATTTGGTACGTGTCAGTCATACAATCATCGAAGAACTTATAGCCATTCATACCCAAACGGTTAGACAGGCACTCGACATCAACTTTAGTGACTTGCAGAAGCATTGGCAAATCCTTAAGCACTATACGACCTATCATGTTGCAGAACTGCAGAGCATAAGAGCTGTTCAGGCACTAGTAAGTAGTCAGGCTGATTTCAACAAAATAGATAAAGGGGAGAGCACAGCATGACTTTCTTGAGTGTAGTTTTTGCATTTATTTTTGCTTACTTTATAGGTGCAATCCCAACAGCTTACCTTTTGCTTAAGCTAAGAGGACTAAATGTTTTTGAAATAGGTTCAAAAAACATGGGTGCGATGAATGTGGCACGCAATGTTTCTTACCCACTTGGTGCGTTTATCTTATTGCTCGACATTCTCAAAGGAGCGCTTGCTGCATGGCTTGCTAGTTTTATTTCTTATGAAGCAGTGTTAGCAGCAAGTGTTGCGGTCATTCTCGGACATGCTTGGTCGGTTTTTGTGAAATTTCGGGGTGGTAAAGCGCTCGCAACAAGTTTTGGGGCAATTTTAGTGATTGATCCAATGCTTGCGCTCTATTCATTCATGGCTTTAGTGGTGTTTAGTGCTATTTTCCTAAAACGTAACAATATTGCAGGTTTATTGAGCTGCATTACTTTTGTGGTGCTGATACCTATTTTACAATTGCCTTTACAAACGCTTTTGGCTGCGCCATTGATGGCAGGGATTGTTTCTTTAAGGCATCTACTTGCAATTCAAAATATGGCAAAAGTTAGATAATCAAGAAGGTGATGTTGAGATGGCTGATCAAATAAGTGAGCGACTAAAACAAGTAGAAGCAGGTGCATTTTGGCGCTTAATTGGTGCAAAGGTCATTAAGGCAGACAATGGGCATTCGATTGTCGAATTAGTTATTGAAGAAAAGCATTTACAAGCCTATGGCATTTTGCACGGTGGTGTTTTAGCCACGCTTATTGATAATGGCATCGGTGCAGCAGTCCACTCACTTCTTAGGGATGACCAAGCAAGCGCAACAGTTGACCTTAATATCAAATTTCTAAAAGGCATTAGCGAAGGTGTCTTACGAGCAGAAGGAAAGGTTTTTAAACAAGGTCGTAGCATGATGTTTGCAGAATGTAGCATTTTAGATAACAAAGATCAGTTAATTGCTTGGGGCAGTGGTACATTTGCTGTGTTAGATCGCAAACGCTGGAAAAAGCCAAACTAGGATTTCTTTTAGTAAAATACCTTTATTAATGAACAAGGATAAGGAATACACAAATTATCTAGGGCTTGCCTCGAAAACAAACTAATCGACCTATGGCTTGCCAGACGAGATTTCCTTATTTCCTTGTCGATGCCCTAGCGGTTTGACATGGGTTTCGTTCATTCGTTGGAAATCACAAAACAGTTATAGGGTAATTGTGCTTCAACCTTTATAATCGCTCAAAAAAAGCTTATAATTTACTTGCGGAGGAGAGAGAATTGCTACGCGCTATGTTTTGATTCGTTAGTTTCAATTCTGTGGTGTGCAAGGCGTTATGTTTTGTGTTCTAACTATTTCATAATGTACGGGAATTATCTCAATTAAAACTTTTAAATTATGAGTGAAACAGATCAAAGAAAATTAGATGTAGGAGATGAGGTTGTACTTAAACGATTTCCTAACATGGCTAAAAGGATTAGTACCAGACTAGGCTTGCTAAGTGCTTTTTTGGTCTTAATACCCTTATTGATTGCCAGTACAATCGCTTTTTTAAATCAAGGCGCATCACCACAAACACAAGAAGCGGTTACAGCACAGTTGTCGCAACAGGCATCAAAAGTTGCCGATTCTCTTCAGTGGCAATTAGCTTCAAAGCTGAATACCCCTCTTAATCCTTCTGTTGGTAGTTTAAATAGTGGTGTTACAACGCCTTTATTGCCAAAAGTAAATCGAGAACTAGATTACAGGTTCTATGATCGCCTGTATGAAATTGCTGCACCGCTTAATAGCGACATCAATACCTTTAGTGATCCAAAATTAAGTGATGTATTGAAAGAGATAGCAGAGCCTATAGAAGCTGAAGGTGCTGCTTTGTACATATACGACAGTAAATTACAGGCTGTCTATGCGTCAGATACTGAAAGTGAACGGTCTAGTTTTGTCCCAACGATGCTAAGGGATTTTTCTGGTGAACGCTTGACCGAGCTAGATGGTGAGAGCGTTTTTGTGACTAGGCGTATGTTGCCAGCGCTTAATTGGCAGATGGTCTTGGTTCAGCCTGCCCCCACTGCTGCTAGTCGAAATAGTGCGCTTATGCGTCCCTTGGCCTTGCTCACAGTACTTGGACCATTGCTAGCATTGTTACTGACTACCTTGTGGAGTTTCTTTAAGTTGCAGCGTCCGCTGAACGAATTGCGTGAAGGGGTTCAGCGGTTGTTACATGGTAAACAAACAGCTTCAGTATCCATCAGTCGTACAGATGAGCTTGGCTTGTTAACACAAGAAGTAAGCTTGTTAAGTCAAAAGTTTTCTGCGGTTGTGCTTGATGAATCTGAACCGAAGGAACGTTTGTTTGAGGCGCAAGAGCGAATTAAGCAACAGTATTTGCGAGAAAATTATCCTGAGGAGTTTGTTGAAGCAGAAAAGGCTACTTCAGAAAAAGGAGAGTCTGATGTATCGCAAGTTCAGCAAGCGAAAAGCGAGCAAGCAAAAAATGAGCAAGCAAAGCAAGATAGAGCTGAATTAGATAAGACATTAGGGGCTAAGGAAGAGCATATTTCTAACCTTGAGAAGGAATTAGAGGAGGCTCGAGCCTCACAACATACCTTAACAGAAGAAAAATTTGCCTTAGAATCTCAACTAAAAACAATTCAAGAGAACAATCAAGACTTAGTATCTAAAAAAGCTTACGAAGTAGATTTAACCGATTTGCAACTGCAACTAAATGACAAGAGCCAAGCTTTAAAAGGGCACATTCGTGCTGCCAAAGCGTCAACGCTGGGCTTTAACGTGTCTGAGAGTGAGTCAAATATCAATGCTGCTGAGCAAGAGCTTGACGCACTAAGTAATATAGTGACTTCCTTTGGTGAAGAGAAGTTAGGTATTAAAAAATTAGATGGTAAAAATACTGGGTCAGCTAGTGTAGAGCATACAGCAGGGGATAAATATAACGGGGATAAGTCTAAAAAACAAAAACAAGCTAAAGATGCAGGGCAGGATGCCAAAGATTTAGCAAATGCATCTACGCCTTTGCAAACTACCGTAGCTACTAAAGTAACCTCAAAGCAGTCAGCTAAAGCGTCTAAAGTAGAAGCGTCTAAAGCAGAAGCGTCTAAAGTAGAAGTGTCTAAAGCTAAAGATAGTAAAAACTTACTTAGAAATAAAAAATCTAGTAATAAAAAATCTAGTAATAAAAAAGAAGATATCCTCACACCTTTACCTGATTTAGCATTAACTGCTCAAGAAGAAAGTAGTGTTGTAAATGTAGCTGCCCAACAAACGACTACATCTTCGAGCTTAAAATCTTCAGGTTTAAAGTCTTCAGCTAGTGAAAGCACTGCTGCACCGCAAAAAGCTAAGACACCCCTAAGTGCTGTTCAGGCAGTTACGCTAAAAGATGCTGAAGTTGCTCAGAATGTGATTGAGTCTTCACAGGTTAAAGATGTTAAAGAATCTGGTCAAGAAACTGCACAAGCGATTGATGTAGCTGCGATTGATTATGATGCTGCCTTGACTTTAGGCATATCAAAAGATTTAGCGTTGAAAGATGCTTTAGAACGATATCTGAATAGCTATAAACAGCATACCCAAATTCAAGTTGAGCATTATATTTCAGAACCAGCAGCATTATCAGAAGAAAATACAGTTCTTTTGCGAGATTTTGTCAAAGCTGCGTTTGATAATATTGCAAAGCACTCAGATGCAAGCAGTGTGTTGCTTGAACTGAATGAAAGCAATGATGGCTCAAGTGTTCAGCTGATGATTGTTGATAACGGTAATGGTTTTGACCCTGAAGCTTTACAAAGCGACAGTCAACTTAAGCAGTTTGAGAAAGCCTTTTCAATTTTGAATGGCGAGCTGATGTTTTACAGTAGTGCTAAAGAAGGCACGATGATAAACGCAAGTTTACCCATCAATGGTTAGGACAAGTATTACAACTGAAATTTATCTAGCTCTTTAAGGTGATTTGCGTCTGTGACGACGTTTCTGGTTAATTAGGCTATTTGGATGTAAAATATACTCGAATTTAATTCAACTTAGCCCCGACCCTAACTTGCAAAAAAGTCTTCTGTATAACTAGAAAGCCTTATTTCACAAGAATTACTGAACTCAAAAGCTGTCCTAACCATTG
>CALDTA010000235.1:0-2757 GCA_937924455.1 uncultured Deinococcales bacterium | reverse complement strand
TTGTCTGACGCTAATCTACTACCCTCTATTTGAACAACTGAATACGTTTTTGTCCGCCTACGTAAATCATTATTTTTCTGTTGTCTTAAATAGAGTTCGTCTGAGCAATCATAAAAAGAATCCCACATATCCATTAAACCTTTATCCCCAACTCGTTGGGCATAGTATAAACAAGTCTCTCTTAAGGGAGCAAAGCTATGTTGTACTTCTCTAAACACTCTGCAATAGTCCTCTTGAGAGGTTCGGTGTTCAATATGACCAAAATATTTATCATATATTGGTTTCAATTCTTTTAATAAAATATCTGCCAAAGACCGAATATCTGCTTCTTCATTTGCATCATCCCTCAACCGTTTAGCCTGTGCGATATCACGTTGCCATTGTATTTCTTCTCGTTGTTCTTCACGAAATTGTTCATAGGCTAGAATCAAAGCACCAACAATTGCACCACCGAAAGCGCTCGTTGCCATTTCACGAATAGCACTGCGAGTATCACCAGCCCAAATAGCTACCAAAACTGACACTACACATACTATTATTACAAGTAGCCACCATAAAATATTGAAAGTTTGCTTAGACTTATTTGTAGGGGAATTCATAAACAACACTATATCATTATTTACAACAAAGTAAATTAGGCATAACTAAGTTGTGAAGAATAATTATGTTTTAACAGTCAAACTTGCAGCATACTGAGCCATCTTCGCAGGAATATCCACACCCGTAGTGCTAACAGAATTCCTAAACTCCATAGTATGGTTAATCTCCACAACAAGTAGACCACGCTCAGACTCAACCAAGTCCACAGCTACAACCCCACCATGCACCCCTGCACCCACAGCATTAGCAGCATCAAGACTAATTTTCACAAGCTCATCAGTCAATTCACAGTTACTCGCACTACCACCTCTAGCAGTATTGGTAATCCAGTGCTCACTATGTCTGTAAATCCCTGCAATGACCTCTTCGCCAACCACAAAAATCCGCAAATCACGGTCAGGCTTTTTAACAAATTCCTGAATATAAAATACCTTGTGCTGGTGTCCACCAAGCACTTCTTTGTGCTCAATGATTGCCTCAAGCGCATCAGTATCGTTAATCTTCGAAACCATTCGGCCCCATGAGCCAATGGTTGGTTTCATAACCACAGGAAAGCCAAAGTCGTTGCACAGGTCAAGTAGCGCATCATAAGTAAAAGCTACGGCTGTGCGTGGTGTTGGTACACCTGCTTTTGCCATCGCTGCGTTTGTCGCAAGCTTATCACCACAAAGCTCAATTACTTCTGGACGGTTAATCATCGTCACGCCAAAAGCATCAAACATTCTACTAATCGCTAAACCACGTGTTTGCGACACGCTTCTATCGATGATGACATCGTATTTGGCATGTTCTGCAAAATCAGAAAAGTCCACTTTTAGGTGTGGTGCATAGAGTTTGTCGAAAGCTATGCCTTCACTCTCGAATGCTGCGAAGAGCATCTTTTCTTCTGGACGTAGTCTGTCGTATACAATGCCTATTTTGGAATTAGTGTTTTTAGAATCGTTGCTCATGGGTGAGTCTAATACTGTCATATTTTTCCTTGTTTTTATAGATGTTAAAAGGCAAAAAGCGGAATCCTCCCCAACCCTCCTTTAAAAAAGGAGGGAGCAAAATCTCCCCCTTTTCTAAAGGGGGACTAAGGGGGATTCCGCTTTTAAGGTATATCTTTACAAATTAGAACAAGACCTATTCGCCCCAGTCCTCGTCTTCTTCTGGTGCTTCTTCAAACGTTAGAGGCTCGAGCCCCACAACTTCCAACTCAGTACCGTCATCTGCTATTACAATTTCACCAAGTTCAACAGACTCTAAATCAATCTCTACTTCGCCCCAGTTAGTATTTACTAATGCCATTTTATTTCTCCTATATCTTTCTTATTTCTTTATTACGACAAGCTATTGTGTTGCTTGAGATAACCTAAATCATTCATGTTGTTACTTATTTTAAAATGATGGGCACAGCCCATCCTACAAAATCTAGAACTACTTTCAAAATACTTATCATTCGCCTGGAAAACGTTGGTATTTTCGATAGTATTCCATAATCGAACCTTCAGCCAATGCTTCTTGCAAAAACTCTGGTGCAGGTTTCAACCTAAACGCTTCTTCTCCCCTTTTGATAATGCCAGACTTCATATCAAATGAAACCATATCACCATCATTTAAGGCATCTACCAAAGTATCTGATTCAAAAGCTGGAATGCCAAGATTTAACAAATTCCTATAGTGAATCCTCGCAAAAGACTGTGCGATGATGCCACCAATTTTAAGCTTCTTAAGGGCTTGCGGTGCGTATTCTCGACTACTGCCTAAACCCCAATTACGTCCACCAATCAGGAGGTCGCCCTCTTTAACATTAGCAGCAAACTCTTCACGCAAATGTGCGAAAGCAAAGTTCTGAAACTTATCTTCGCCAACCATAAAGGGTGCATATTTACCCGGTAAGATGTCATCAGTATTGATAGCATCTGAGAACTTCCAAACTCGAACTAGGCTAGTCGTATCAGTGGACATCAGAACACCGCCTCTGGCAGACTAATCACACCAGTTACCGCAGTTGCAGCAGCTACCGCAGGACTCGCCAAATAGATTTGCGCTTCTGGGCTACCCATCCGACCAATGAAGTTACGATTACTTGTCGAAACACAAACTTCACCAGGCGCAAGCACTCCCATATGACGCCCCATACAAGGTCCACAACCAGGCGTGCCAATCGTTGCA
>CALDTA010000234.1:0-16563 GCA_937924455.1 uncultured Deinococcales bacterium | reverse complement strand
GAGATGGTTATGCCTGGCGATAATGTCGAATTAAATGTTGAATTGATTAAACCAATTGCAATGGAAGATGGTCTACGTTTCGCTATCCGTGAGGGTGGTCGTACTGTGGGCGCTGGCGTTGTTACTGGTATCAGCTCTTAATTATTATGGCCGGACCAGTTATTCGTATTCGCTTAAGAGCTTTTGACCATAAAAGTCTTGACTCTTCAGCTAGCAAGATTGTTGACACCGTAAAACGTACAGGTGCTCAGGTAGCGGGACCCGTTCCGCTACCTACCAGAATCCGTCGTTTTTGTGTCTTGAGAAGTCCATTTGTAAACAAGGACTCACGTGAGCATTTCGAAATCCGCACACATAACCGTTTGATTGATATCAAAGCGCCAACAAAAAGTACGATTGATAGTTTGATGCACTTAGACTTACCTACAGGCGTAGATATTGAAATCAAAACAGTTACTAAGGCTTGATGTATAAAAGCTATAACACCAAAAGCTTAATAGTTTTTGGTGAGGCTAAAAAAGAAAGCATCTTTTTTTAGCCGACTCTAGTAACAAGTGTAGTTGGTAATTAAGAAGTCTAAGATTATTTTTAACTCGTTAGGTATTTAAAGAGGTTTTTTGAATGAAAGGTATTTTGGGTACAAAAATTGGCATGACCCAGGTCTGGCGCGATAATCAGCGTGTGCCAGTCACTGTGGTTTTAGCTGGCCCATGCCCTGTTGTTCAGCGTAAGACCATGGAAAAAGATGGTTATGAAGCTGTACAAATTGGTTGGGATGAAAAGAATGAAAAGCGTGCCACTAAACCTGAATTAGGTCATGTAAACAAAGCATCTGTTGCACCACAGCGTTTCTTACGTGAAATGCGTGACTTTGACCCTGAGGGCGACGCTGTTACTGTGGAAATTTTTGAAGCAGGGCAGAACGTAGACGTTAGTGGTACAAGCAAGGGTCGTGGTACTGCGGGTGTTATCAAACGTTGGAACATGAGTGGTATGAGTGCTACGCACGGTGTTAAGAAAAAGCACCGTCACCCTGGTTCTATTGGTCAGCGTGCTATTCCTGGGCGCGTTTTTAAAGGTAAGCATATGGCAGGGCACTATGGTGCTGAACATGCAACTGTAGTTGGTTTAGAGCTTGTTGAAGTCCGTGCAGACGAGAACTTACTACTCATTAAAGGTGCTATTCCAGGACCAAATGGTGGTTTAGTTGTTGTTAAAGATTCAAAAAGGAAGGCTAAGAAGTAATGGCAGAAGTTACCGTAAATGTACTCGGTAGTGGGCGTCAGCTTACGCTTGACCTACCTGAGCCAAAAGTTGCAGTGTTGCACGAAGTTGTATCTTGGCAACTTGCAAAACGCCGTAGAGGTACTGCTGCAAGTAAAACTAGGGCAAACATCGTTGGTTCAACTGCAAAGATCTATCCTCAAAAAGGTACAGGTCGTGCACGACATGGATCTAGAAAAGCTCCAATCTTTGTTGGTGGTGGTACTGCTTTTGGTCCGCATCCACGTGACTATAGTTATACACTACCTAAAAAGGTTCGCAAGCTTGGTTTAAATATGGCGATTGCTGCCAGAGCTGAAGAAGGCAAACTAACCTTGGTTGATGGCTTTGATGATATTAGTGGTAAAACCAAAGAGTTCGTTGCTTGGGCAAATAGCAATGGTTTTGATGGCAGCGAACGTGTCTTACTCGTTACAGATGACGAACTAGCACGTCGTGCCGCTAGAAATCTTTCTTGGGTCAATGTATTGCCAAAGGTTGGACTAAATGCTTATGACATCTTACGTAGTGACCACTTAATTGCTGATGCAAGCTTTTTTGAGGAGGCAAGCGCATGAGTCCATTTGATGTGATTCTTCGTCCAGTACTAAGTGAAAAAGCATTTGAATTTGCTTCACTTGAAGATGGTCAGCGTAAGTATGCTTTCTTTGTTCATCCAGATTCAAATCGCACCGAGGCAAAGGATGCTGTTGAGCGTGTTTTCGATGTTAATGTTGTCAAAATTAACATCGTGAATGTGGCAGGCAAAGTGAAATCACTTGGTCGTTACTCAGGTCGTCGTCCTAAACGTAAAAAGATTATTGTGACCTTAGAAGCTGGTCAGCGTATTGCTCAGCTCGATGGTCTTATGGAAACAGCCTAAAGGAGGGTTTGTAGATGCCAACTAAAAAATATCGTCCGTATACGCCCTCTCGTCGTACGATGACAACGTCAGACTTTGCAGATGTTACACAATCTAATAAGCCTGAAAAGTCTTTAACGAAAGTCAAAAAGCGTACGGGTGGTCGTAATAGTTATGGTCGTATAACATCACGCTTCCGTGGTGGCGGTCACAAGAAGCGCTACCGTGTGATTGATTTCCGTCGTCGTGACAAAGAAGGTGTCCCAGCAAAAGTTGCTTCGATTGAATATGATCCAAATCGTAGTGCGAATATTGCCCTACTTAACTATGTTGATGGTGAAAAGCGCTATATCCTAGCACCAGATAAGCTTCAAGTGGGAATGCAGATTGTATCTGGTCCAGATTCTGAACCATCACTGGGTAATGCAATGCCACTGCGTTCTATACCTGTAGGTACTGTAGTTCATAGTGTAGAGCTTGTACCTAACAAAGGTGCACAGCTTGCTCGTAGTGCTGGTACAAGTATTCAGATTCAAGGTCGTGATGGTAATTACGTGAGTTTGCGTTTGCCATCTGGCGAATTACGTCGTGTTCACAATGAGTGTTATGCCACTGTTGGTGTAGTCGGTAATGCTGAACACAAAAATATAGTCTTAGGTAAAGCAGGACGTTCTCGTTGGTTAGGTAGAAAGCCACACCAGCGTGGTCGTGCGATGAACCCAGTTGATCACCCACACGGTGGTGGTGAAGGTCGTTCAAGTAGTGGACGTCCTCCTGTTAGCCCGTGGGGTTGGCAAACAAAAGGTGCTAAGACCCGTAACAAGAAGAAGACGAGTTCTAAATTTATTATTCGTCGTCGGAAGGGGAGTAAGTAATGTCTCGCAGTATGAAAAAAGGCCCCTTTGTGGACGATCATTTGCTTAAAAAAGTAGATGCTGCCAATGAGTCTGGTGACCGTAAGGTAATCAAGACTTGGAGCAGACGTTCAACGATTGTTCCAGAGATGGTTGGACACACAATCGGTGTCTATAATGGTAGGCAACACGTTCCAGTTTTTGTTCAGGAAAATATGGTTGGTCACAAGCTAGGTGAGTTTTCGCCAACTAGAACCTTCCGTGGACATAAGGATAAATAATGCAGGCTCGAGCAAAATTAACAATGTTACGTAGCACCGCGCAGAAAACTAGGTTGGTCGTTGACCTTGTTCGTGGTAAAGATGTTGAAGAAGCAGAAAATATTCTAACTTTTACAAATCGTCGTGCTGCCGAACCTGTATTAAAGCTACTAAGAAGTGCTAAGGCAAATGCAGTTAACAATCACGATATGTTCGAAGATAGCTTGTATGTATCACAAATTTTTGTTAATGAAGGTCCAACTATGAAGCGCTTTTTACCTCGTGCACGTGGTCGTGCAGACTTGTTACGCAAGCGTACCTGCCACGTAGAAATTGTCTTGGAGGAGCGCTAGTGGGAAATAAGATTAATCCACTTGGTTTCAGACTAGGTGTAAACAAACAGGCTTCTGTTCGTTGGTATGCCAACTTTAAAGACTATCCAGCTATGCTTAAGCAGGACGACATTATTCGTCAGGCTGTTATGGATGATGTTGGTCACAGTGGCATTTCAAAAATTGAAATTGAGCGTGCTGCCCAAAACATTAGCGTAACGATTCACACAGCTAAGCCTGGTGTTGTTATCGGTCGTGGTGGCGAACAGATTAAAGAAATGCGCAACAAGCTTTCAAAGCTTTTAAATATTGATGGTGCTGTTGCGGTAAGTGTACAAGAAGTGCAAAACCCAAATACAAGCGCAATGCTCATCGCAGTGCGTATTGCAGAGCAATTAGAGCGCCGTTTTGCTTTCCGCCGTGCTATGAAGCAAGCTGTACAGCGCACGATGGAGTCTGGGGTTCAAGGTGTTAAAGTTCGCTGTTCTGGTCGTTTAGGTGGTTCAGAGCAAGCAAGAGCTGAAGGTTACATGGAAGGTCGTGTACCTTTACAAACTTTACGTGCAGATATTGATTACGGTACTGCAAGAGCGAACACCCAATACGGTGTCATTGGCATTAAAGCTTGGGTTTTTAATGGTGAAATCATTGGTGATAAAACACGCCAAGCTGCAAGCTTACCAAAGCCTAAGAGTGATGATGATAAAGGTAAACGTCGTCGTCCAAAAGGTAGAGGTCCAAGACGCCGCCCAGGGCAAGATAATCGCGGTGGCAGTGGCGGTAGTGGTGGCAGTGGTAGTGGCGGTAATCGTCGTCCAACAGGTCGCCCAGCGGGTCGTCCAGCAAGTCGTCCAGCGAGTGGCACAGCAGCAAGTAGTGGCACAGCAAGTGCCCCAACAAGTGGCACAGCAGCAAACAAGGATGGGTCATAATTATGTTGTTGCCTAAAAGAGTTAAATATCGCAAGCAAATGCGTGGTCGTATGTCTGGTGATACTAAAGGTGGCGATTATGTAGCCTTTGGTGATTACGGACTAGTAGCCATGGAGCCTGCTTGGATTAAGTCAAACCACATTGAAGCTTGCCGTATTACCATGAGTCGTTACTTCCGTCGTGGTGGTAAGATTTATATTCGTATTTTCCCTGATAAGCCAATTACCAAAAAACCTGCGGAAGTTCGCATGGGTAAAGGTAAAGGTGCTGTAGAGTACTGGGTAGCCGTTGTAAAACCAGGTCGTATTTTGTTTGAAGTTGCCAACGTAACAGAAGAACAAGCTAAAGAGGCTTTCCGTTTAGCAGGGCATAAACTACCAATTAAAGTCAAAATGGTGAAGCGTGAGGTTTACGATGAAGCCCAATGAGGTACGTAACTTAAGCGTCGAAGAGATTGCTAGCGAGATTGACAAGCGTCGTGAAGAGCTTCTGGATCTTCGTTTTCAAGCAACAGTAGGTCAAGCGAGTAACCCTAAGCGTATTCGTACTGCGAAGCGTGAGATTGCTCGTCTACTAACTATCTCTCAAGAAATGCAATCTAGTGGAGAGGCAGTATGAAAAAGACCCTGCAAGGTATCGTAACGAGCGATAAAGCAGATAAGACAATTACTGTAAAAGTGGAGCGTCGTATGAAGCACCCACTTTATGGCAAAGTAATTGCTAAAAGCAAAAAGTATTTAGTACACGATGAAGCGAACGAATATGGTGAAGGAGATGTTGTAGAAATCATCTCTAGTATTCCTGTTTCTAAGCGTAAGCGCTTTAAAGTTAATCGCCTGATTGAGAAGGCAAGAGGACAGTAAGACTATGATTCAGCAAGAAACTATTCTTGATGTTGCAGATAACTCAGGCGCACGACGTATTCAGTGTATTCGTGTACTCGGTACAGGTCAGCAGTGGGTTGGTAGTGTAGGTGACGTTATCGTAGCATCAGTAAAAGATGCCATTCCTCGTGCAGGCGTTAAAAAAGGCGACGTGGTCAAGGCAGTTATTGTACGCACAAGAAAAGAAGTTAATCGTAAAGATGGCAGTAGCATTCGTTTTGATAGCAACGCTGCTGTGTTGATTAACCCAAACAATGAACCAAGAGGTACGCGTGTGTTCGGTCCTGTTGCACGTGAACTTCGCGATAAGAAATTTATGCGTATTGTTTCATTAGCGCCAGAGGTACTTTAAATGTCTAGAGCACGTACACGTTTAAAAACAGGCGATAGAGTTCGTGTCATTGCGGGTAAGGAAAAAGGCTCTGAAGGTGAGATTATTGCAATCTATCCAGAGAAGCGTCGTGTTTCTGTTAGAGGCATTAATGTTGTTAAAAAAGCGAAGCGTCCAACTCAAAATGACCCAAGTGGTGGCTATGAAGAAGTTGAAGCAGCTATCCACATTAGTAACGTTCAGCTTCTAGATCCAGGTACAAATCAGCTTAGCCGTGTTGGCTATAAGACTGATGCTGAAGGTAATAAGGTTCGTTTTAGCCGTAAGTCGGGTAAAGAATTAGACTAGATAGGTTTTGAGTATGAAAATAGCCCTTAGAGATAAATATAACAGTGAGATAAAAGCTGCTATGCAAGAGCGTCACGACTATAAAAATGTGATGGCAATCCCTAAACTTGAGAAGATTGTTCTTAACATGGGATTAGGTGACGAGGTTCGTGAAGACTCCAAAGTGCTTGAAAAAGCAACAAGCCAGCTTACCCAGATTGCTTTACAGCGTCCTGTTGTTACCAAAGCAAAGAAGTCGGTATCTAAC
Organism: uncultured Deinococcales bacterium; assembly: GCA_937924455.1. Classification (GTDB taxonomy): domain Bacteria; phylum Deinococcota; class Deinococci; order Deinococcales; family Trueperaceae; genus CALGZD01. The sequence goes on along the minus strand of CALDTA010000234.1, from coordinate 10,250 downwards.
TTTAAGCTTCGTGAAGGTATGCCAATCGGTTTGAAGGTAACCTTGCGTGGCGACCGCATGTGGATTTTCTTCGAAAAGCTTGTCAATGTAGCGCTTCCTCGTGTAAGAGATTTTCGTGGCATTAATGGCAATAGCTTTGATGGTCGAGGAAACTTTAGTCTGGGTCTTCGTGAGCAGATGATTTTTCCAGAAATTAGTTATGACCAAGTTGACCGCACGCGTGGCATGGATGTTGTGATTGTTACTACTTCTCAAACAGATGAAGAAGCACGTAGTTTGTTAGAGCTACTTGGCATGCCCTTTAGAAAGTAAGGATTACTATTTACTATGGCAAATAAAGCAAAAATTGTAGCATCAAAGCGTAAACCTAAATTTAAAGTACGTCAGCACAATCGTTGTCAAAATTGTGGACGACCTAAGTCTTACTATCGTGATTTTGGTCTTTGTCGTATTTGTATGCGTGAGATGGCACACAAAGGATTTTTACCAGGGCTTAGAAAAGCTAGCTGGTAATCAAAGTAGTTTCTGAGAATCGATTTTCAGACGTTATGGTCAGTAGCGATTGCACTGATACCAACGTCAATAAAGCTCATGTAAGAGCTTAAGAATGGTTTGTAATCATGTACAATGATCCTATAGCAGATATGTTGACCCGGATTCGCAACGCACAAGCGATTGTTGAATCTACGGTAGATGTACCCCACAGCAAGTTTAAAAAAGCGATTGCTGAATTGCTGGTTAAGGAAGGGTACTTAAAGTTTGTTGAAGATGTAACTAATGAGGGTAAAGCTGCTCTTCGTATTGGTCTAAAGTATGGTCCAAAACGTAAGGCACTTATTAATAGTATTACCCGTGCTTCAAAACCAGGACGTCGTTCGTACGTTAAGGCAGCGGCTGTTCCTGTAGTTCGTGGTGGTTTAGGTGTAGCCGTTATCTCAACACCTCAAGGTTTGATGCCTGACCGTGAAGCTCGTCGCAAAAATGTTGGTGGCGAAGTGATTTGTGAGGTCTGGTAATGTCAAGAGTTGGTAATGCAGTTATTGAAGTACCAAGCGGTGTTGAACTAAATATTGGCAAAACTGAGATGACTGTCAAAGGTCCAAAAGGTGAGCTGAATGTTCCTATACACCCGCGTTTGACTGTCGAGCACGAAGATGGTCAATTAAGTGTAAAACGTCCAAGCAATAATCGTTTAGACCGTTCTCAACATGGTCTAACAAGAAGTTTGATTAACAATGCAGTTATCGGTGTAACTGAGGGCTTTAAACGTAATTTAGAAATCCATGGTGTGGGTTACCGCTGTGCTTTGAGTGGCAAAAACCTTGAGTTTAATCTTGGTTATTCTCACCCAGTAGTGGTTGAACCACCTCAAGGTATTACCTTTGAGGTACCAGAACAAACCAAAATTACTGTTTCAGGTATAGATAAGCAGTTGGTTGGTCAAGTTTGTGCAAATATCCGCAAACTTCGTAAGCCAGATTCTTATCATGGTAAAGGTGTTCGCTATGAAGGTGAGCATATTAGGCTTAAAGCTGGTAAGGCCGCAGGTTAATAGGAGTAGCTGATGAGAGCAAGAGTTGCTAAAAGTAGTCAAGCAAAATATCGTCGTACTATGCGTACGCGTAGACACCTCAAGCGCCCTGTTGACAACGGCAGAATGCGCCTAAGTGTTTTTAGAAGTGCAAAGCACATATATGCACAAGTTATCGATGATCGCCAAGGTGTCACACTTGCGTCTGCAAGTAGTAAGTCACTTGGTTTATCAGGTAATAAAACTGAACAAGCAAGCGCCGTTGGTAAAGCACTAGCTGAACAAGCTATTGCCAAAGGTGTTAAAGAAATTATATTTGATCGTGGATCATTTCGTTATCACGGTCGAATAAAAGCTCTAGCAGACGCTGCACGTGAAGGCGGCTTAGTCTTCTAACTTAAGTTAGAAGCATAATAGGAGTCAATAATGGCAGATTTTGAATTAGAAGATAAGGTCATTTTTATTCGCCGCACGTCAAAAACCTATAAAGGTGGTCGTCGTTTCCGTTTTGGTGCGATGGTTGCTGTTGGTGATCGTCAAGGTCGTGTTGGTGTTGGTTTAGGAAAAGCAAAAGAAGTGCCGACTGCTGTGCAAAAAGGACAGTATATGGCTAAGCGCAATATCATCGAAGTACCGATTGAAGAACCAGGTACTGTACCGCATCAGGTAATTGGTGAACATAGTAGTAGTCGTGTCATGCTCAAACCTGCTGGTGCAGGTACGGGTGTTATTGCTGGTGCTGTGCCTCGAGCCATTGTTGAGCTTGCAGGCTATAGAAACTTGCTAACTAAAGAGTTTGGTTCTCGCAACCAAACTAACGTTGCTTATGCAGTGATTGACGGCTTACAACAACTTCGCACCTTTGAAGAAGCCCAAGCTGCTAAAGACGAAGCGCTTTAAGGAGAAGTAGTGATGAAAATTACATTGAAGCGTAGTCTAATAAGAAGAAAAAAGGACCACCGTGACACTGTGTATGCATTAGGTTTACGCAAGCGTGGTCAATCTCGTACTGTTACTGATAACCCAAGTGTACGAGGCATGATTAAGAAGGTTGAATATCTTCTAGAGATAGAGGAATAACTATGAAACTAAATGAACTCAAACCAGCACCAGGCGCAAAAAAAGCACGTCGCCGTGTGGGTCGTGGTATTGGTAGTGGTAATGGTAAAACGGCTGGTCGTGGTCAAAAAGGTCAAAAGAGCCGCAGTGGTTACTCTAAAGGTCCAGGCTGGGAAGGTGGGCGTTCAAACCTAATCGAGCGTTTGCCAAAACGTGGTTTTAACAATAATCAGTTTAGAACCTTTTACCAGCTTGTGAATCTTAGTGATCTAAATAAACTAGAAGATGGTAGTGATGTGACAGGACAGACTTTAAAAGAAGCAGGAATTGTCCGTCATGCTAACCGTCCTATTAAGTTATTAGGCAATGGTCAGTTAGACGTTCGTTCACTGTCAGTAGAACTTGATAACTACAGCCAGTCCGCAATGGATGCTGTTCAGGCTGCTGGTGGAACGATTCGTAACCCAGAAGTTAAAGCGACTAAGGTTGTTGAAACTGTTTCTGAAACTGTTGTAGCAGAAGCAGTAACTGAGACTGTTGCAGAAACCGTTGTTGCAGAAACCGTTGTTGAAGAAAGCTCTGAAGTTGTAGAAACTGTTGAAGAGGTTGAGGCGACTGACGATGCAGGAGACGAAGCTTAATGTTAGCAGCATTTCGTAATGCTCTGCTGATCCCTGATCTTCGTCGTAAAATGCTGATAACGATTGGGTTATTGGCAGTTTATCGTCTTGGTGTGTGGATTCCTACACCAGGTGTTGATGTTCAACGTCTTCAAGCACAAATTGATGCTTTGAGCGAAAGTGGTGCGGGTGGTCTTTTTAACCTGATTGGTTTTGTAACAGGTGGAAATTTCGAGCAGTTTTCTATATTCGCACTAGGTGTGTTGCCTTACATCACTGCTAGTATTATTTTTCAGTTACTTACCTCTGTGTATCCGCCTTTAGAAAAACTTTCTAAAGAAGGTGAAGAAGGTCGTAGGAAGATCACGCAATATACCCGTATCTCTTCATTGATATTGGGTGCTATTCAAGGTCTTTTCTTGGCACTTGCCTTGCTTGGACCACAAGATGTGCTGCGTGTAGGCTGGAGTAATGGACCATTCTTTTGGTTAGTTGTCATGATTACCCAGTTGGCTGGTTGTGCAGTTGTCATGTGGTTAGGTGAGAAAATTACTGAATTTGGTATTGGTAATGGTATTTCACTGATTATCTATGCAGGTATTGTAGCTGCTTTCCCTAATGCGATTTTGCAACAGACAGCGCTTATTGCTGAAGGTCAGTCAAACTTACTAGGGTTTGTCATTTTCTTAGTAATGCTTATTGTAGCTATTGCAGGTATGGTGCTGATTACTCAAGCTGAAAGACGTATTCCTGTTCAGTATGCAAGACAGCAACGTGGTAAGCGAATGATGGGTGGTCAGACCACTTTTATTCCTTTAAGACTCAATGCTGCAGGTGTTATCCCTGTAATTTTTGCAACCTCAATTTTGGTTTTGCCAACGACTATACTTGCGCTTTTTCCAACAATTGGTTGGGTACAGGCACTTGGTGCATGGTTTAACCCTGCACAGTGGCAAGGTCTACTCTTGAGCACAATACTTATTGTTGCTTTTACATATTTTTATACGCAGATTAGTTTTGATCCACGCAAGATTTCTGATAATTTGCGTGAGTACGGTGGTTTCGTTCCAGGTGTTCGTCCTGGGCAACCGACACAGGATCACTTAAACAAGATTACGACTAGAATTACGCTTTGGGGTGCTCTTTTCCTAGGATTTGTTAACGCTGTGCCACAGCTATTGGCATGGCTGACAGGTGTTGGACAGCTTTCACTCGTATTCTCTGGTATTGGTCTATTGATTGTTGTGGGTGTATCGCTTGATACGCTTAGGCAAATTGAATCGCAACTTCAAATGCGTCACTATGATGGTTTTGTAACCAAAGGACGTATTCGTGGTCGCGGAAGGCGCATGTAAGATTGGAAAGCCGTAAGATTGGAAAGCAACGTGTTTGATAAACCTGAAGTTTTGCTTTTTATAGGTCCACCTGGTGCTGGTAAAGGTACACAGGCTCAGTTACTTTGTGAATCAAGGGGGCTCGAGCAGCTTTCAACAGGTGACATGCTGAGAAGTCATGTTAGCGAAGGTACAGAGCTAGGCAAAAAAGCAAAAGCTATTATGGATGCTGGTGAACTCGTTTCTGATGAGGTCATTTTAGCGATGGTTAAGGATAAACTTGCTACCATGCAGCCTGTTCGTGTATTGCTTGATGGTTTCCCACGCACGATTGCTCAGGCTGAAGGGCTAGATAGCTTATTAGCTGAAGCCGAGCTATCTATTGATAAGGTACTGCTTCTTGAAGTGAATGAAGACGAACTTGTCTCGCGTCTATTACAGCGTGCTCAAGAACAAGGTCGTGATGATGACACCGAAGAAGTTATCCGTAACCGTATGAAGGTTTATCATGAACAAACTGCGCCGCTGATTAATTACTATACTGATTCTGTAGGTGTACAAAGTATTGAAGGTATGGGCTCAGTAGAAGATGTAAGTCATAGGATTTCTCAGGTGTTATCTTGATTTTAAAACGCCCTAGTGAAATTGATGCTATGGCAGAAGCTGCGGTTATTAACCGTGAGGCGCTTGAAAGCATGGAAAAGGCTATTGCACCTGGTGTGACTACCTTAGAGTTGGATGCTATCGCTCAAGAGGCAATTGTGTCTCGTGGAGGTAGACCAGCTTTTAAAGGCTATAAGCGTTCGGGTACACCTCCTTTTCCAGGTACCTTGTGTACATCAGTTAATGACGTTATTGTACACGGTGTACCAGATAAGCGCCCGCTTGAAGAAGGCGATATCTTATCGGTTGATATTGGTACTTTTTATAAGGGCTATGCTGCTGATATGGCAAAAACCTATGCCATTGGTAGTATTTCTGAGCAAGCGGGAAAGTTACTAGATGTAACTGATCGTTCGCTCTATGCAGGCATTGCTCAGTGCCAAGTTGGTAATAGATTGGGCGATGTTTCCGCTGCGATTCAGGCAGTGGTCGAAGCTGAAGAACTCTGGGTTGTTAGAGAGTTTGTTGGGCACGGCATTGGTGTTAGCTTTCATGAAAAGCCAGATTTACCAAATTATGGTGAAGCTGGACGTGGCGCAAAATTACGACCAGGTTTGGTTCTAGCAATTGAACCAATGGTAACAGAGCGAAAGTGTGAGGTTAGGATTCTATCTGATGGTTGGACAGCACCAACTTCTGATGGTTCTTTGGCAGCACACTATGAACATACTGTGGCTATTACGAATGATGGTCCACGGATACTTACTGCGGTAGATCAATCACCGCGCAGAAATCTTGACCCTACCGTCTTACATCAGGAACTAGGGTATAGGAAGGTGGCTTAAGCTGATGGCAAAAAAATTTGGCGGCAACAAAAAAAAGCGCCCACCTAAACCCCCGCGAGAGCGTCCTGAAGAAACAACGCAGGATACGATTCGTACTGAGGGTGTAGTGGTAGAGGCAAGACCTAATACAACTTTTTTGGTTAAGTTAGATGCTGGACCAGAAATCTTGGCTCACGTTGGTGGGAAAATGCGCAGACACTATATTCGAATCCTACCTGGTGACCGAGTTGTTTTAGAAATTAGTACCTACGATCCTGAAAAAGGACGAATTGTTTATAGAAAGTAGCTGTTTAAAGAAAGCTTAGAAAGGATAGTGTTGTGAAAGTTCGTGCATCTGTAAAACCAATGTGTAACAAATGCAAAGTTATTCGCCGTCGTGGCAAGGTGTTTGTGATCTGTTCTGTAGATCCAAAGCATAAGCAGAGACAGGGTTAAGGGAAATCTATTATGGCAAGAATTGCAGGGGTTGATTTACCTCGTAATAAGCGTATCGAACATGCCTTACCGTATATCTACGGTATAGGTCTTACTAGTTCTCAAAAAATTATTGAGAGCGCAGGTGTAAATCCTGATACAAGAGTAAAAGACTTAGCTGAAGATGAAGTTATTAAGCTTCGTGAGCTTGTTGAAAAGCATCATAAAGTTGAAGGTGACTTGCGTCGTGAAGTACAGCTAAACATCAAACGTTTAATGGATATTGGTTGCTATCGTGGCTTGCGTCACCGTCGTGGTTTGCCAGTGCGTGGTCAATCAAGCAAAACAAATGCACGTACACGTAAAGGGCCTCGTCGTACTGTTGCAGGTAAGAAGAAAGCGCCTAGAAAGTAATAAGGTTGAATTATGGCTAAACAAACAAAAACCAAAAAGAGCAGACGTCGTAACCTTGCTGAAGCAAAAGCTTACATACATGCAAGCTATAACAACACGATTGTTACGATTACTGACCCTGATGGCAACACCGTAGCTTGGTCAAGCTCAGGTAGTATTGGATATAAAGGCTCTAAAAAGGGTACACCTTATGCAGCACAACTTGCCGCAGCAGATGCTACTCGTAAAGCCCAAAATATGGGTGTTGGTACATTAGATATTATTATTCGTGGTACTGGCTCAGGTCGTGAGCAAGCGATCCGTTCAATCCAAGCAACAGGCGTGAATGTACGTACTATTGTTGATGATACACCTGTCCCACATAATGGCTGCCGCTTACGTAAGCGTAGACATAATAGCTAGAGTTTATTAAGTAGGTTTTGGGCTTTTGGGTTACTCGACCCTTGAGTTCAATATTCCTATGCGTTATTAAGAAGAGTTAAAGTACGTATTAGATTACGTCGGTTCTTCTGATGCTCTAATAAAAAAGTTGTTTTTGGGTTACAAATTTGTAACTAAAGGGTAGCAAATTTTTGAGCATCTTTCATGAGGAACTGAATAGAATTTACTCCAGTCATTAAGTTCTATTCTACCCTGTTCTTAACTAAAACAGGCAAAGAGACACTAAGGAGATATTTTTTATGGGTCGTTATCGAGGACCAATCATTAAGCTATGCCGTCGTGAAGGTGCAAACCTAGTCGGTTCTGTGAAAGCTCAGCGCTATATGGACAAGCGTCAGTATGGACCTGGGCAACATGGTAACAAGCGTAGAAGAAAGCCAACTGAATATGGTATTCGTCTTCGTGAAAAGCAAAAGTTACGTTTAATTTACGGATTAAGTGAAAAACAATTCCGTACCTTATTTGATGAAGCAGTACGTCGTCCTGGACCAACAGGTGCTGTATTCTTACAGCTTCTAGAGTCTCGTTTAGACAATGTTGTTTATAGGCTTGGCATTGCGAGTACACGTCGTCAAGCTAGACAATTTGTAGGACACAAACATGTTCTTGTGAATGGCAAACGCGTAGATGTTCCATCATACAGAGTAAAACCTGGTGATGAGATTGCACTTGTTGAGCGTAGCCGAAACAATGCCATTATTAAAGGAAACCTTGAAGCTAAAGCTAGAGGAAAAGTTGAGTCGTGGCTCGAGTTCGATGCTGAAGCTGTCAAAGGAACATTCTCCCGTATACCAGCTCGTGAAGATATTGTAGTTCCTGTTAACGAGTTGATGGTTATTGAGTATTACTCACGTTAAGCTTTAGTTGTAAAGCTTGGTCGTAAGGATTCAGTTGTAGCTAGCGCCGACATTGATAGGTCTAGCTGTGCTAGACATAAGCTTTTAGACAAGAACGTAGAGAAAATACCCGCTATATATTTTTTAAGAAGAAGTTTTAGAAACGATACTAGTCAAATTTTTGCTCAATTTTTAAAAAATTGTTCAATATAAGGAGTAGGTCTTGCAAATCCAACCAGTCTTTAGCATCAATACTCTCGAAGGCAACTACGGTGAATTTGTGGTTGAGCCGCTTCCACGCGGTTACGGCGTAACACTTGGCAACCCACTTCGTCGCATTTTACTGTCATCCATTCCTGGAACTGCAGTAACTAGTGTTTACATTGAAGATGTTTTGCATGAATTTTCAATTATTGAAGGCATCAAAGAAGATGTTATGCAAATCATCCTTAACTTGAAAGAATTAGTTGTTAGGTTACCTGATAGTGAGCCTGCGACCTTGACTCTACGAGTAGAGCGTGAAGGCGTTGTCACTGCAGCTGATTTAGAAGCACCATTAGGTGTGGAAATTGCTAATCCTGATTTGCACATTGCTACTTTAAGCAAAGGTGCAAAGTTAGTGATGGAAGTACGTGTGGAAATTGGCGAAGGCTATATACCAGCGGAAGTCCATTCGACCAAAGATCGTATCAACTCAATTCCTGTTGATGCAGTTTATACACCTGTGAAGCGTGTTGCTTACCGTGTAGAAGATACGCGTGTAGGTCAAGAAACCGACCTTGATAAGCTTGTGTTTCGTATTTGGACAGATGGCAGTGTTGACCCACGTGGTGCACTAGACAAAGCTGTTGATATCATGCGTTCTCAGTTATATGTATTTGGTTCGGATATGCCAGAAGAGCCTGTTGTTACTAGTGGCTCTGGGTTAATCGGTGCTGTCTCTGGTTCTGTTCCTGCTGCTGTAATTCAAGACACTCCACCAGCAGCAGTGATTGAAGAAGCTAAAGAAGAAGCTCCTAAAGAGCCAACTGTAAAGATGAGCTTAGACGCTTTAGAGCTATCTAGCCGTGTCTTGCACTCATTACAAGAAGAGGGCGTTGACTCAGTTGATGCACTTTTAGCACTATCAGAAAAAGATCTTAAGAAAGTGGGCGGTGTTGGTGAGAAGTCCTTAGATGAAATTAGGACGAGACTCGCTGCGCACGGCTTGAAATTTAAAGACGCCTAATCTCGAACATCTTTAGGATGTTCGAGGTGAAGTCAGAAAAACGCTGACTTCAGAGGCTATAGACTCAGTTTTGGGTCGGAAAGGAAGTAACCATGCGACATTTATCAGGTGGAGCCCGTAAGCTCAACCGTAATAGTAGCCACCGTATCGCGCTTAAGCGTGCACAGGCTACGTCACTATTTCGCTATGGTCGTATCAAGACGACACTTACAAAAGCTAAGGATTTACGTCCTTATGTTGAAAAACTCATTACCAAAGCCAAAGGTGGGGACTTACACTCACTGCGTATGGTAGGTAAAGAGATTCAGGATAAAGAAATCCTGCACAAGATTATGGATGATATTGCACCTGCAATGGCTGACCGCAGTGGTGGATATACCCGAATTTACAAACTCGGTTTCCGTCGTGGTGATGCTGTGCAAGAAGCATATATTGAACTGGTAAACTTCGAACTCGAAGAGTAAAGTTCAGTACTTATTGAAATGATGAAGATGGAGGTGTCAAAGCCTCCATCTTTTTTATTGCTAACACTATATGGATAAGAGTAAAATGCATACTCATACCAAGTGCATTTAAGACAGTGGCATTTAAGACAGTGGCATTTAAGACAGTGATTTGATATATCACAAAATCTAGGCGTTTAAATGTGTTGTGAAATAGAGTTGTTTGAGCACCTGATTTTTCAAGCTAATTATTTTACGAATCATATTTTCGTATGCGATATCATTTGATACATATTCAAAATTGATAAAGTATTTCTATCATTATAGAGCTACTTTGAAGTTTGCATCCTAAAAGGCAAACTTCACAAAATGAATGAAAAAAGTTGGGGTCGTTAGCTATGCTATTTAAATTTCTAAAACTATGTTTAGTAATGATGATTTTTCAAACGATTGTCTTGACGAATGCACAAGAAAAATTGACG
>CALDTA010000233.1:0-3976 GCA_937924455.1 uncultured Deinococcales bacterium | reverse complement strand
GAAATACTGGATGTTTACGTAAAGAATCAAGGCTATTACAATTTGTTCCTTGCAATTGGTATGTTTGCTGGATTGTTGTTAGTAAGTCGCAATAGAGCTGTGGGTAGGACACTCGTTACTTATATATGTTTAGTGATGATTGGCGCAGCCATCGTCCTCCGATTGACCATTCCTGAGATGACAACAGGACCTTATATACAAGGTGTTGCGCCGTTAATTGCGCTTATTGCCTTATCACTTAATCGTTTTGTAGCGAGAGGAATAACTATATGACACTATATATACGTATTGCAATTACAGTATTAGCTTTGTTTTTCATAGCAAATACCACAGCACAAGAAGAAGTCTTCCAAGAGAATATCATTGCCAACCCCACCTTTGAATTTGGTTGGATAGATTGGGTCGATGTAGACCCAAATGGCGGTGCTACTTCAATATCTGGTTTCGGTCAAACAGATGAAAAGTCAGCTAAAATTGTTGGTGACACAGGTCACTTTGAACAAGAGATTGAAATTTTCCCAGATAGTGATTATGTGCTTCGTGCCGTCATTCGTGGTCCAGGCATTGTCACTGTTATGGTTGAGGGTAGCGAGCTCACAGCTTCCTCAGAAGGTGATGGCGATAACTGGATACCTGTCGAAATAGAATTTTCTGCTGGCTCAGCAACTTCTGCAATTATCGGAGGACGTTACTTAAAGGATGAAGATGCTCGCTTTGATGATTACGAGCTTTATGGACTTTCAGGTCCAGCTCTGGAGTACGTCTATGTACCAGAAGTAGAACCAGAAAGAATTTTCACCACACTTCCAGGTGCATGTACAGCGATGAGTCAATTACGAATCGTATCAGCAACTGATGATGGCAGTAATGATGGTCATACTCCAGAAATGACTATCGACGGTAACTTCATTCCTGAATCACGTTGGTCATCAGAACTTGAAGGCAAAGAACTTCTACTTGATTTAGGTGAGCCTCAAATTCTAAAAGAAGTTGGCATAGCCTTTTACAAAGGCAACGAGCGTACATCTACATTTGCTATAGAGGCCTCTGTTAGCGGTGGCAGATACAATGACGTCCGAGGTGATAGCCTCACATCAAGTGGCGAATCAACAGCTATCGAACGCTTCGATTTTAATGACCGTAAGGCACGCTTCATTAAAATTATTGGCTTTGGTAATTCATCAAATGATTGGAACTCTTTTATAGAAGTACAAGCTTTTGGTTGTGGCTCTGGACAAATTGCATCTACTGGTGATGGTTCAGATACAGCTCTACTCGCAAACATAAGTAGCTACGGCTTTAAAACAAATGTAGCACCAGCAGAAAACTTTGATTTAACAAATTGGAAAATTACCCTGCCAATAGATGACGATGAAGATGGTCGTGCGGATGAAATCAAAGAAGCAGCAATGGCTAGCGGTTGGACAGATGATAGATTTTTCTATACTGACCCAGTAACAGGTGGCATGGTCTTCCGTGTAGCAGGAACAGGCGCAACAACCCCGAACTCGAGCTTTGTTCGTACAGAACTACGTGAAATGTTACGTGGTGGCGATGAAAGCATTCCAACTCGAAATTCTGGTGAGCTGACCAGTGCAAATAACTGGGTATTTTCTGCTGCTCCTGCTGAGGCTCGAGCTGCAGCAGGTGGTGTAGATGGTGTCATGCGTGCAACACTTGCCGTCAATCAAGTCACTCGCATGGGTGATGGTAGCCGCATAGGACGTGTCATCATTGGTCAGATTCATGCAAGAGATGGTGAACCCATTCGTCTCTACTACCGAAAATTACCAACAAATAAATACGGCTCTGTTTACTACATCCATGAACGAGAAGGTGTATCTGATATCCATGTACCACTGATTGGTGACCGCAGTGACTTTGCAGAAAATCCAGAAGATGGCATTGCACTAGATGAAGTCTTTAGTTATGAAATTATGACAACGGGCGAAGAAATAGATGGCGTCATACACCCAATGCTACATGTAAAAATCATTCGTGATGATGGTACTGAAGTAGTTGCTCCACCTTTGGATATGATAGATAGTAACTATGCTACAGCTACTGAATTTATGTACTTCAAAGCAGGTGCATATTCGCAAAACGTTTCACCTTGGCCTGAACGTGACTTTGACCAAGTAACTTTCTTTGATTTAGAAGTAGAACACTAAGCAGTAAGAAGATGGACGAACCAGAAAGTTTGTCCATCTTTACTTTGAATGAGTATATATATGATTGAGTACAGAAAAGCATCTCACGATGACATTGACCAACTAGCTAACCTTCGAGTCAAACAGCTAATCGATGAGGGTTATCAACAAACTAATATTGACAAAGACTTAAAAAACTACTTCTCAGAAAGCCTTATAAATAATTCTTTAATTTGTTGGCTTGGTATTTACGAAGATGCAGTCGTTGCTACTGCTGGTCTTTGTTTCTACCAACTCCCACCATCGTTTTCAAATCCTTCAGGAAGAGTTGCATACATTACCAATATGTATACAGAGGAAGCATTTAGGAAACAGGGGATTGCGTCACACCTCTTTAGACAACTACTCGAAGAGGTCAAAAACTTGCATTACACTTCAGTTCGTCTTCATGCTTCAGAGCATGGTAGAAGTATCTACACTAAGGCTGGTTTTGTTGTGACTGATGGCTATATGGCAAAAAAATTGTGATACATGGCAAATAATAAAAACTATGACCTCGACACTAGTCCAATAGGTCGGCTAATCATCCAGATGACAACACCCGTCATGATTGCTGGATTACTAACGACTACGTACGGTTTTGTAGATATGATTTTTGCTTCTCGCCTTGGTGGTGTGCAAGTTGCCTCCATTGCTTTTGTATCTCCTCTTTTTATGATGCTACGCTCAACAGTGCGAGGTATAGCAAAAGGTGGCGTTAGTGTTATCGCTAAACTGATTGGGCAAAAGGATTTTGAACAGTCCGCAGCTTACGCCACACAACTACGAATAATAATCATCAGCTTTGCAGTCTTTTTCTCGATTGCTGGTGTTATCTTCTCTTATCCATTACTCAAGGCATTACAAATTTCTGGTCCACTCTTTGACCAATCTTTAATTTATACCCGCATTATGTTCTTTTCCTTGCCAGCTTCAGCGATTGTTGGTCTTTACATGACACTCTTTATGTCTCAAGGGAAAATGAACATTACTTCGCAAATATCTTTTTTAGGATTAGGGTGTAATATTGTTCTAAATAGTATTAGTGTCTTTGTACTTAATTTGGGTATTGATGGACTGGCCTATGCAACGATAATAACTCAGTATATTCAAGCTATAGTCATCGTATTCCTATATCACCGAGAAACACATGAGTTTAATATTTCTTGGCAAAGTAATCCTGTTTTTCCTGTTAATGCTGTTCGTTGGCATCTCTTGAAAGTGGGTACACCTTTATCTTTTTCTTTGGCTAGCACAAGTGTTGGCATATTAGTTATCAATGTCATTATTGCTCCAATGGGCTATGAGGTAGTTGCTGCTTTTGCGATTGGCAACCGTATCAATTCACTTATGTTTATGCCTATGAAGCAAATGGGGTCGGGGATTGTGCCACTGATTGCACATAATTGGGGGGCAGGGGCGTTGGCTCGAGCCCGCACAACTATCAAACTCAGCCTTAGCTATGCCCTAATCCTAGGTGTCTTAGCTGGCATCTTCATTCAGATTGTGAAGTGGCCACTAGGGTCTTTCTTGACAAATGGCGAAAGCATTATTTTTGACCACGTTATCAATTACGTGGGGCTAGTGGGTTGGACAGTAATTGCTTGGACGCTGTTCCATATGCTGCAAAGCATTTTTGAAGGTTTCCAAAAAACATCTTTTACTTTCTGGACAAACCTCTTTAGGTTATGGGGTATTCGCATCCCTGGGGTCATCCTCCTCAGCTATTTCTTTCCTTCAATCGAAGAATATGCGGTTTGGTACACGATGTTTTGGTCAAATATTGT
>CALDTA010000232.1:0-3634 GCA_937924455.1 uncultured Deinococcales bacterium | reverse complement strand
AGGGCTTCTTCTAAGCGACCATCTTCATCTTTTAGGGTCTTAGTTTCAATCGTTAAGCTCTCTACACGCTTAAAGCTGAGCGAATAGCGAAGTTGTAGCTTTTCTTTGGATAGGGCTGTGGCTTTAGCAGCTTGCTGGGCTTCTTCGGTAAGGAGGCTGAGTTGGCGCTCGAGCTCCAGCGCTATATCTTCCAAACGCTCCAAGTGCTCTCTAGCATCCTGCAAACGTGTCAAAGTCTGTTCACGACGTGTACTTAGGCGGGCAACTCCGATAGCTTCCTGCACATAGCCAAGCAACTTCTGTGAGTCGGCCATCAGCACATCACTCACTTTGCCCTGACCAATCACCGCAAGACCACCACGACCTAAACCTGTACCTGCAAGAGATTCATCTAAGTCCAAAAAGCGGGCATTCTTTCCACCAAGCTTGAGCTTGGAGCTACCATCTCTAAAGATACTTCTAGCAATATTTAGTCTTTCATCTGGTTTATCTATATCTATACGGACTTCAGCAAAGCCAACACTGCGCTTGCCAGCAGCACCGTGAAAAATCAGGTCAGTCTTTTCTCCTGCACGGAATTCGCTAGCACGCCCTCCCCCAGTTGCCCACCGCAGTGAGTCAAAGATATTTGACTTACCAGACCCATTTGGACCGACAATCGCCGTAATACCCTTATGAAACTCAACGGTTGTTTTCTCCCCAAAACTCTTAAAGCCTTGCAGCGTTAATGCCCGTAAATACACATTCTTCTCCGTTTGCGCTTGTTATAGATATGCACTTGCCCACTATTGATTACTACAGCAGATGGCGTACATTATTAATAGAACATCTTAGTTAATAGAACGTCTTAATTAGTAGAACATCTTAGTTAATAGAACATCTTATTAAGCTGTTTTATGGTTCAAGAAAAAACACGACCCAACAAAATAGCCCAACAAAACCGTCAGCCCTTTAATAAAGGTGGGTTAGTGGGTATTTCAGGGCATCGCTCTTCTCAACTGTGAAATTTTAACATGCTTTAGGATACCGTTTTGCCCAATCTCTTGATGTTCTATTAATCTAGATGCATCACAGACTAGTGCTTTAACAAGTGAAAATGTGAGGGTTGCTTTTTTAGCTGAGCTTTAAATTGTTGTACCCATAAGCTTTTAACGTTTTACCCTATAAAACATACCCTTCGATTATCAGTTGTCGCTGTACTAGGCAGTTCAACAAAATCAGATTAATAACTTTAATAGCTTGATGTAGTCTTGCCCCTTGCAATCTGTTTAAGCTCATAAATGTTATTCGTGTGCAATTTAGAGGTTTTATAGATATTATTTTTTGCTTGTGCCTTAGCCTTTAAGGCTTTTTATTTGTTTGGAGTGCTGTGGGGCAAAAGAAATGTAGTTGGGGGATTATGAGAGCTCGAGCCTAATTCTCATCTCTCACCTACATAACTATGTGAAAATTCCTTAGCAAAGTCATCAATCTATGGTTTAATACCCTGTAAAGGATGAATCTTAAAAGCTGTGTTGCTAAATATTAAACAGCTAGTTTCATAACGGAGAAGTTAGGTATGTCTTATTTAAAAAGAGTTTCAGTATCTTTAATTATCGCTCTATTTATTTTGCTGTGCGTTGCCCTATCAAGTGCTTTAACTATCGCACTTGCACAAGAAGAAAATTCAGAGCAACTCGTCACCCCTGTATTAGAACCCACATTACCAACTACAGAGACTCAAGTCTCTCAAGTAGGTACTGATGTCACGCATTCAGGTACCACCTCAGGTACTGGCACAGGTAAATCATTCTTACCAAAAGGCTTACAAAATATTTTTCAGCGTAAGCCAGCCCAATCTCAGCCAGTACAACAACAAGCCCAACAAGCCCAACAAGCCCAGCAGGCACAACAACAAGTTCAGGCAAACCGCAGAGAAGGTTTTCAAGTTGGCAATATCGCCTCAGACTTTAGACTTCTCAACATTGAAGGTCAAACTGTACAGCTTGCCAGTCTACGTGGCAGCCCTGTTATTTTGAATTTCTGGGGCATCAACTGTCCACCATGCATCGAAGAACTACCTATCCTGCAAAAAGCTGACCGAGAAATCAATGGTCGCTATGTAGGCTTAAGTGGCTCAACCAATGCTCACTTCATACTGGTTTCTCTTAAAAGTAACACCGAGGAAACCAAAGAATTCTTAGACAGTCTTGGCATCCACATGAATACTTTAATCGAAGCGACTATAGACCAACACAGCGTACTACCTTACGATATTCACGATACCGAAACAGTATTTCGTAGCTACCGAGCTTTTGGTTTACCAACAACCTTTATTATTGATCCTTCAGGTGTCATCCAATCAAAGCGTATCGGTGCCTTTGTCAATGAAGAGGAACTGTCTCACTATCTAAAATCAGTGAACATCAACTGGCAACCTATGTAAGCTAAAAAAACTAGGCACTCCAGTCAATCAGTAAAGCTGTTCTAAAATAACTTTTAAGGCTTCACCCTCACCCCCCCTGCCTGCCAGAAAAAATCACAAGCTTTTGGTTAATTTTACAGTTCTTTTCTCCCAAGCTTGGGAGAGGCGTTAGAGGTGAGGGTTGGAACAAAAACAGTAATCACGCACCAGTTTTTATTTTAGAACAAGTCTAGTAACCGTAAACAACTTGCTCCTGAGCAAGTTCCCAACCAGCAGGTCGCAACACAACTATTGTGGGGTGACCTGCTTTCACTTGTGCTAAGGGTAAAGCAACCTTAGTATCGTTCACTACCAGCACAGGGTCTTCGGCACGACGATTCAAAAAGTGACTCACAGGCAACATTTTCTCACCACCAGGCGGAATGCGATAATGCATCGGAAAAACATACTTCGGTTTTAAAAAATCAATCATTGGATCAAGTTCTTCTAAAGTCAAACTAAAGACTTCTCCCGTAATCGCTAGCAATACATCACAGTGATCGACCCAAGGTGCCAGTTCTTCTTCACTCATGCCGTGACCAACATCGCCAACATGGGCAAACCAAAGCCCTCCAGCTTTAAAAGCATACATACCATTATCATCAGGTCCTGTTGGGTGTTCAGGATTTTCAGTCACAGGAATGCCTATGACTGGCGCGTTATTAATAATCGCTTCTGTCTTACCAACCGCTACATCCAAAGCATTGATAACAGTTGCATTCGGTCCTGCAAGCGCATAGTTATTGTGCGATAAATCTATGGCAGAGCTAATGATGACCGTATCAGCTTCAAAGGTCACACCATCATCTTCCATACCCAAGTCACTGTGGGTGTATGGGTCAGTCATAATGGTTGGCTTACCGTCTTCCCAAATCCGAAAACAAGCGTGTCCAATAAATTCAATCTCAAGCATGAGCTATCCCTTACTTATTACTTATGTGGATGCAAAATAATCTTTGCATCTTCACGACTTTCTAAACGTTTAAAGGCTGCAATGGCATCATCAAGTGGCAATCTATCACTAATCATTTTCCGCATATCTATCCGCCCTGCTGCCATCAAGCGAATAACGTTCTGAAAAGTTCCAGAACCAACATGTCCTAGTGACCCTGCCAACTGTACACCTTTAGTTTTGTAAGCAACGGTTGGTAGTACAGGTCGCTTCGCACCCATACCAATATCAATAATAGA
>CALDTA010000231.1:0-5635 GCA_937924455.1 uncultured Deinococcales bacterium | reverse complement strand
TTTTTCTATCTATCAGGACATTGCTGCGGAAAAGCAAAGCTTTGACAGTCCAGTTTATGCAAGTCAAGATATCAAACATGTTGCCAAAGCTTTTGGGGCAGATATGGTTGGTATTACTGCTTATGATGAACGTTGGACGTATGCCAATAAATTTAGTGATATGTCTTCAACTGAGCGTCCGACTGATGTACCTGAAGGAACAACACACGTTATCGTGATTGCTCAAGCTATGGATTATGACCTCATTCGAACAGTGCCCTCTGCACTCAGTGGTGCTGCTACAGGGTTGGGCTATTCACAAGATGCAATGGTTGTTTTATCGATAGCCCAATACATTCGCAATCTTGGCTATGAAGCTGTGGCTAGTATGAATGATACAGCTTTGGCGATACCACTAGCAATTCAGGCAGGTTTAGGTGAATACGGGCGCAATGGCTTGCTCATCACAAAAGACTTTGGACCAAGGGTACGTTTGGGTAAAATCTTCACTAATTTAGAGTTGGCTACGGACAAACCTGTTTCCTTTGGCGTTAAGGCTTTTTGCAATGATTGTAGACGCTGTGCTGATAGCTGCCCAGTAAAGGCGATTCCACAAGATGAACCAATGATTGGTGGCTATAATCAGTCCAATATTCAGCATGTTCGTAAGTGGACGGTTGATGGTGAAAAGTGCTTTAGCTATTGGGCAGCACAGAATAGTGATTGTTCTATATGCATAAGGGTTTGTCCATACAATAAAGATTATGCTAAATGGTGGAACAAGATTGGTATTCGATTAGCAGGGACTCCGCTTCGCAAGTTGATGTTGTGGTTGGATATTAAGTTTGGTTTTGGCAAGCGAATACAACCAAGTCAGTGGTGGATGGGGCAAGGGTGGAAGTCTTAAGTGCCAACAGATATGAAAGAACGAACAGATATGAAAGAACGTGTTCTTGAAGAATACAATGTTCTAGCCAAGGATTATGACCAAAGGTGGCTAAGCTATACCCAAAAGACTTTAGCCTTGACTTTAAATGTATTAGTGCTCGAGCCAGAGCAACGTTTGCTTGATATTGGCTGCGGTACGGGTCAGTTTTTAGAGATGGTGGAACAGCGTTTTCCTGATTCAGTGCTATCTGGTATTGAGCCAAACCGTGAGATGTTGACTAGGGCACAAGCAAAGTTTGGGCAGCGGATTAAGTGTATTGAAGCTTGGGCGCATGAGTTACCTTTTGAGGATGCATCCTTTGATGTTGTGACTTGCAACAATATGTTTCACTATGTCGATGAGCCTTTAGAAACGCTTGTTGAATTTAAACGTGTTTTGCGTCCAGATGGGCAGCTTATTTTGATGGATTGGTGTGGTGATTTTTGGACCATGAAATTGAATGCTTGGTGGTTAGATGTTAGGCAGAAAGCACATGTTAAGACATATAAAGGTTCTGAGTTGCGGGATATGCTTTTGCATGTTGGTTTTGAAGATGTTCGAGTAGAGATAGAAAAAGTGGACGTGTTTTGGGGGATGATGGTGGCTCGAGCCCATTAAATACACTCACAATATAGAATCGTATTGGAGATAAATGTCATTAGCAATTCGTGCAGTTCAAGATACCGATTTTACTAAACTTACGGAAATCTATAATAATCACAATGAACCAGATCTTCATCTCACGATAGAAGAGTTTAAACAAAGTCATACTAGCTGGTTGAAGCACCCTGCATATCAACGTGTTGTTACTGTTGTCAATGATGAGCCTGTTGCGCAAGCCTTTCGTTATAGTCGAGAAGGAGATAAACAAGGACACTATTGGATTGATGTTAGTGTGCAAGAAAATTATCGCTTAACAGGTTTAGAAAAGACCATGATTGACAGACTAATTGAAGACTGCCCAACAGCTAAACCAAGTCATTTATGGAATTGTATTCGGTCTGATTTTAATCGTACTGTAGCGTTTTTATCTGACTATGGTTTTGAAGAGGTATTTCGTAGCTGGGGTTCACACTTGGATTTAACTAAATTTCAACTTGAAGCCTTTCAGCCTCATATTGAATCTTTAGAGTCACAAGGTTTCCGTTTTTTATCCTATGCAGCTTTGACTGATGTTGCTAAGGAAGCTAAGCTGCTAGCACTTCACAGGATAATTGAAGAAGATGCGCCACACTACGAACCAATTATTCCCAAAGATCGAGAAGATATTCGTTCTCAGTATGTACCTGATGAAGCCTGTTTTGTAGCACTTGATGGAGATAAAATGATTGGGATGGCAGGTTTAGATACTGAGCATGGTTTGCAAAATAGTTTAACAGGTGTTGACCGAGACTATAGAAGTAGAGGCATTGCTACAGCTTTAAAAGCTTTAGTCGCAGATTATGCAAAATCACATGGGGAAGTAGACATCAATGCTGCTGGTTCTGGAAAGAACACGCCTATGCTCAAAGTGAATGTAAAGCTTGGCTATGATATAGAGCCTGCTTGGATTACCTCTTGCGCTAAGTTATAAATCACTTGTTTATGCAGTATACTTATAGCACTTTATGAGTACTGATACTAAAGCCCAAAAACATATTATTAGGCAAGTTAACGATCTCCGCAACCGCCTGCGAGATGCAAATTACAAATACTACATCTTGCAAAGCCCTGACATCTCCGACCAAGAATGGGACGCCATGCTGCGTCAACTCATTCAACTTGAGGAGAAACATCCAGACTTAGTCACGCCTGATTCACCAACTCAAGTTGTTGGTCAAGCACCACAGGCATCGTTTAATGCCATTACACATGGTCAACCGATGACGTCTTTGGGGAATGCGTTTAATGGCGATGACATTGTAGATTTTGAAAGTCGCATAGCTCGAATTCTAGCTAGCGATAATCAGGTAGATTACTTGGCAGAGCTTAAAATTGATGGTTTGAGTATCAATTTGCACTATCAAGATGGGATACTTTTATGGGCAGCTACAAGGGGTAATGGTGTTCAAGGGGAAGATGTTACTTTTAATATTTTGAGTATTGAAGGTATTCCTAAAGAACTTAACGATGTTCCTGAGACTGTAGAAGTTCGTGGAGAAATCTATTTTTCAAAGTCAGCTTTTGAAGCAATCAATAAAGAAAGAGCTGAAGATGACGAAGCATTATTTGCGAATCCTCGCAATGCAGCTTCAGGAACACTACGCCAAAAAGATGCCAAAATTATTTCTGAAAGAAAGCTAGAAGTCTTTTTTTATGCTTTGGGTCAACCTAGGGATGTTGGTGTTGAAACACAGGCTGAGGTTTTAGATTGGCTGACAAAACAAGGTTTTAGAACAAATCCACAACGTAAAGTTGTAAAAAGTGCAGATGATATCGAAACACTGATGAAGGCATGGACTTCTGAGCGTGATGCACTAGATTATGAAGTTGATGGTGTGGTTATTAAAGTCAACGATCTTGCACTTCAAGAAGAACTTGGTTTCACCAGTCGTGCACCTCGCTGGGCAATCGCCTATAAATTTCCTGCGGAGGAAGTTGCCACAACCTTGTTAGATATTACGTGGCAAGTTGGGCGAACTGGTAAACTGACACCTGTAGCTGAGATGGAACCTCGATTGGTTGAAGGCACACAGGTTTCTAGAGCTACCTTGCATAATCCCGACTACATCACTGATTTTGATTTGCGTATTGGTGACAGAATTGTTATCTATAAATCTGGTGGAATTATTCCAAAAGTGACTAAGGTTTTGGTTGAAGAACGTAACGAAGACCTACCAGTCTACGAAATGCCCACACACTGTCCTGAATGTAATACAGAATTGATAAAAGATGGACCAAATTTTATCTGTAAGAACAGAATGTGTCCTGCCCAAGTTTTAGAAGACATAAAGCACTATGTATCTCGCAGGGCAATGGACATAGATGGTTTGGCAGGGAAGACCTTAGAGCGTTTGATGGATGCCAAGCTTGTGAAGGTTATACCTGATTTGTATGACTTAACAGTTGATGATGTTTTGGCTCTTGAAGGGTTTGCAGAGAAGTCAGCGAAGAATTTGGTAGCAGAACTGGAAGCTTCAAAAACTAGACCGCTTGAAAGATTTATCTTTGGATTGGGATTGCCACAAGTAGGTGAGAGGACGGCTATTACCTTGGCTCGAGCCTTCCCTAGTATCCCTCAACTCCTAGCTGCCCAAGCAGAAGATTTTGAAAGCTTGCCTGATATTGGCGAAGCCACTGCAAACGCAGTTGTTAACACCCTCCAAACACCAGAAATGCTTCAGATGCTTAGGAGTTTACAAGATAAAGGTTTAGCGCCAACACCTCCTGATAATTCAGAACAAGGTGATGCCCTTAAGGGCTTAAGCTTTGTCCTTACAGGAACATTAAGCCGTTCTCGTGGTGAAGTCAAAAAAGAACTTGAAAGCTTAGGGGCAAAAGTTTCATCAGCAGTGAGTAAAAAAACAAACTATTTAGTTGCAGGGGAGAGTGCGGGTTCAAAGCTCGATAAAGCTCAAAGTTTAGGTGTGCAAATTATCAACGAACAAGAACTTGCATCACTCATTTTGAGCCATAGCTAAGTTATACTAAACTGAAAAAAGAAAGTCATAATTCATCAACAGAAAAAGTTGTAATTAGAACCGAAGGACAGCTCGACTATTAAGTTTCGTTATATTTTTGATTCACTTCGGTATCATAGCCAAATTTGAATAATACTTACAAAAAGAGAAGTAGGAGTGTTTAGACTCCTACTTCAATGTTTTATAGAACTTGATTAACTAGATTTTAGTTAATTTGAATGATACTTGCGACTGAAGGTACACCAGCACTGTTGACAGCAAAGAGATAGTAATAGCCAGGAACTACTACATTTGGATTACTACCTGAAGTTAGCTGATAGGTACCGTTGCCTTGGTTTGTAAAACGCAGTGCATCTTGACGAAGATCACTATTCATCTGGTGTGTTGTTGCAGAGAATCTGATCATGGTGAAGCGTACAATGTCATTTGCACCTGCACCTGTCATGGTCACGTTGAAGTTTTGGCTGTAACCAATATTGCTTGGTGCAGCACTAATCTCTGGACGTGCAGCGGCACTACCATCTGCATTGAATAGATAAGGTGGAGAATAGATCTCACCATTTTGATGGTCAACAGCACAACGACATAAACCACCACCAGCAGCAAGTACACGACCATCTTGAAGTAGCGTAGCTGTTGAGTGATAGTTACGTGGTTCACCTACAGCTGCTGTATCGCGCCAAGTATTGGTTGCTGGGTTATACATTTCAGTGACAAGACGTGAGCCACCATCATTAAATTCAACCCCTGTGCTATTACCACCTACAACAAAGATTTCACCATTCGGAAGAATAATTGTGTCGTGGAAGCTGCGTGAAAGACGCATTGGCGCTAACTTTGTAACGACAGGATTTGTACTATTGATATCAATTAGTATATTGCTATTTAAACTACCTGGTGTGTTTTGCTGAGGTGTTCCACCTGTCATCATGATTTGACCATCGTCAATCATGATTGCTGTAGCCCATTGACGATACACTTCATCGGTTACACCATCTTGGTTACGGCTACCTCTGCTAGTTGTTGTACCGCTACCTCCAGTTGTAACTTCATGCATCTGTGTCGTACCACCAGAGTGAAAGATTGTTCCCCTTGGTGTTAGGTGCAT
>CALDTA010000230.1:0-4660 GCA_937924455.1 uncultured Deinococcales bacterium | reverse complement strand
GGCTACCACGCCGTGCGTACGCTTAAAGATGGCAAACGAGATGTCATGATAGGTGTAGATAAACGAGGAACCTGCACCGTGCCACTTAGAGATACTTGGGAAAGTCATAAAGCAGTTGATTTGGAGCTTTACCAGCTTGCGAAGGTTCTGGCTGTTTAATATCACTGGTTAATCTGGTTAATCTGGTTAATCTGGCTGTTTAAGTCAGTATTCAAGTTTAAGCGGAATTAGTATTAAACGGTAATGCGAAAGTGTTTCTAATACAGCGACAACTGATAATAAAAGAGTACGTTTTGGATGCTAAACTCTAAAAAGCTTATGGGTACAGAATAGTATAGCTAATTCAGATTATTCACCCTTAGAGTTCCACTTGTTAAAGCACTGGCTACTGGAATCTTTTTGCAACCACTATAAATCAAGCAACTACAGGTGTTCAAATCAGTGTAATCTAACAAATAACCTCTTCATTAAGTTTAGATTAAAGTTATTCCCATAGAGCAGAACTTAACTACAAAGACTTAAAATAGTCCTATACACCTAAAAAATATTATCTGGTTTTTAAAGTTTAGTAGAGTGCTATTATTTTCTAAGAATCCCTATATTGCAACGTTTTTGAGGAAAGCATTCGCAATTAACCTTAACAAAAGAATGTGATTCCTCTACTGTATTTCAAAATTCAGTAACAATCTCTCAAATTCAAAATAATGTTTCGACGCTAAATCGGAATGACTATTTGTGACATAACTCTTATTTTCTTTTAATGTGAAACCATTAAGATATATTGAATAAACGTTCAGTTTTGTAGGAGGAGGTGGACATGCCCTGGTATCAGAGCACGTTGGATAGAAACTATTATTCTAGTCCAATCATAACAAACAACACACAAGGTCAAACAAAATTTAAGATTAGTTCTGCTGATGAAAACGCAGATGGTGGCTTGCGTGAAGCACTCAGAGAGTGCCCAACTGATAGCACAATCAAAATTAGCTTTGATAAAGCCATTAAAGCTATCCAATTGCGTGGACCTATCCGCATTAGCCAAGGAAGAAAAGTCTTATTCCACGCAGATAAACTAAGCTTAGTTCAGACAGGCTTAGGTGGCATTTTTGAAGTTGAAGAAGGCAGTGAGCTTTACGTTGTAGGTTTCAGCCTTGAAGGAGCAAAATCACAGAGCGCTTTGGTGAACTCTGGTAAGTTAATGCTCAAATCTTGCGTGGTGCAGTACAATGAACGTGGTGCAGTTCTGAATAAAGGTAAGTTAGAAGTGGAAAGTTGTCTTTTTTATAAAAATCACTCACCACTTGCTGGCGCTGCTATACGCCTAGAAAACAGCAACGCAAGCGCAATTATTAAAGACAGCAGCTTCAGCCGTAACAAATCTAGAGAAGTTGCTGGTGCAATATACTCTAAGGGCGATTTGCTTATTGAAGGTAGTGCTTTTACTGACAATACAGCTTCGCTAGAAGCACCAAAACATCAACACCTTTACTACGATGCTAGTCGCACACAGATTTTAAAATCACATATTTGATAGTAATAAATAATCTATAAATATTGAAACGCTTGGCAAAACCAAGCGTTTTTTATTTTGCTTCAAGAACGGTTGACCAGATTCCACCAGATTCCATATATCGGCTTTTGTACTTCGTGGTAATGTTAAATCAATCTACTTTATGCTAATCCACAGGAAATCGGAAACCTTCGATTTAATACCGAAGTGAATCATGGATGTCATAGTCACAAACATAGTAAAGTTTCGTAATTTGTGTGCCCTTCGGTTCTAAAGGCAACTTTTTCTGCTGATTGATTATGACTTTCTTCTTTCAGTTTAGTATAAGTTCCAAAGTATGGGTGCAGTTCATTCCTAAAGCTGTGATGAATCCGTGAAGTGTTCATGTCAAACTATCATTATGCGAGTACTGCTAGTAATTCTTTTATTATTTACAGGTCTTGTGCAACTTAGTTTTGCCCAAGCTGATTTAAAAGGTAAAACCGCACCAGCCTTCAAGGTAGACGGTGAATGGTTTAATTCCGAGGCTTTCGAACTAAAAGACCTTGAAGCTAAAGTCACTATGGTGAACTTTTGGGTCTTTTCTTGCTATAACTGCTACCGCAGCATTGACCGTATGAGTGCGCTATACGAGACTTATAAAGATTATGGGTTTGAAATCGTTGGTGTTCACACACCAGAATTTGAATCAGATAAACCTGCTGAAAATGTCGCTGAAAACATCATTAAACGTGGGGTAACTTGGCCTGTATTTCAGGACAATGAATGGCGAACTTGGCGTGCTTATGGCAACCGTTACTGGCCAGCTTTTTACTTGGTTGATAGAGAAGGCGTGGTGCAGTACCAACACTTTGGCGAGATTTCTGACCTTTACCCGCAGGGGTATGAACCTTTAAAAAATAAGCTTGAAGAAATGCTTGGTGTGACGGCTCAAGATATTGCTAGTGGTGTTGCCAAAACTGTAAGTAGTGAAGCTCAAGAAGCTCAAGTTGTAGAAGAAACTACTGCAAGTGATGTTGAACAAATTCGTGCTGTTCAGGATGTAAGCACAACTGATAATACCGTTGATGTAGTTTTGAACTTTCAAATACCTGAGGGAATAGTTGTGAATCGCAACGAAGAGGTACAGCCAAAGGTATGGCTCGAGCTCCCCTCTGGTTCAAACATAGCCATGGATAACTTAGTAGGCACACAATGGGAAGAAAAACCAGATGTCTACTGGTCTAGCGTAGAACCTGCAACATGGGTACTTGACCGTCCAGATGAAGGCATGAACGTAAAGATAAAGGCTGAACTTGGGCTTTGTGATGTGGGAACAGGCTTTTGTTATATCAAAGATTATAGCTATACAAGGTTGATTGATAGCTTTAGTGATGAGATGGTTGAAGTTAACTTACGAATCAGAAAAGAAATTTTCTAGACTTTAGCATCTTTAAGCGTCAGTATCTTTTACTACATTAGGTACAAGTAGCTTCCTACCCAAGCCTACAAAAACTTCATCTCGCTCAATATCACGCATAAGCGTTAACCAGCCTTCAGCATGTGCTTCTTTAACACCTTTTTTGAAGCGCTTTTTGCTTGGACCAAAGGATTCTTTAAAAGCTCTGTAAACAGTATTGATTGTGCTTGCTTTTGCTTCAGTCAACAAAAAGTTGATAAGCCACATAGTTTCCTCTGAAAGATGGTCAGGTAAGTCATTGAGAAATTCACTATACACAGACCCTTCAATACCTGTAACCCTGAGTAAGTCATCAACATTTGTCAGATAAATGTTTGTATCAGCAGAAGTATCTTCTAGGTGTTCTAAAGCTGTTTCATTATTGTTTGTACTGTCATTTGCGCTATCATTTACACTGTTTGCTTCAGTCATATTATGGACATCGCGGGTATTGGAGGTAAGTTCTTCTTGTAGTTGTTCAGTTTGAGCTTGCTTACGCTTTTTGCCACGTTGTTTTTTACGTTGCTGACTAGAATTAGCATCGCTATTATCGGTGCTTTGCAAGTCGCTATTGTGAGGCATGATATTGAGCGTTGTTGATACCGTTGGCGAAAAATCTTCGAGTGAACTCTGTACATTATCTACGGTATCTGATGTCAATACAGAAGTAGCTATATCGCTATCTGTAAAGGTCGGTTTATCAACCACAATGTCCTCAAGCCCAGATTCAATCGTTTCATAGATGATGCCTGAAGTAGGAAAACTCTTTTTGAAGAACTTTGGACCAAAAAGAAACAGCAGGATACTACTGAGCAACACACCACCCAAGCTAGGGTGCAAATAACGCCAAAAACTATCAAAATTCAAAGGCAAGCCTTGCCAGAGTAAATAGGCAAAACCAGCACTAAAGAAAATTAATGCATAAGCTAAAAGGACATTAAATGATCCTGCCCATCTACTTTGGTAACTACTAGGAACAATAGCCAGCCAACCTAAAATGCAGAGCTCGAGCACAAGCAATAACTCCATATAACTTGGCATACCTAAAGCATGAATCGGTGAAAAAAGAATCCCAGCCACCAAACCTGCACTAGGTCCATACGCTAATGCAAATATGTAAAGCGGTAAACGGCTAATACCTGCTAAAGGCCAAGTATGTCCCCACAAACTAAAACCACTTCCCGAATCGGTAGCAGTAGCCCCTAAAGCAGGTGTCTCAGGCAACAAAGCAACAATGCGCTCACTAAAAAAAGCTTGTACTGATTCAGGGAACCAAGCAGGTGGCGATTGAAAGGGCAAGCCTAAAAGGGCATAACGCACAAGCAATAGTAGTGTTGCCAGCGCAAGCGCTAGGGCTAGATGAGTCCAGCCAATACGACTAAAAAAGATTTTGAAATCTCTACGTAAAATCCCAACAATTAGCGAAACCAATAACAGTAGTACCGCCGCAAACAAACAGAAGCTGAGTAAAGGATTACTTTGTATTACTTGCACGCTACGTAGTGTAGCACGACTTTCTATAACCTGTCTGTTGAATAATCAAAAACATCAGGGCGATTAACTTGTAACAGGAGAATTAAGTAAAAGTCGTATGACTGCAAATTTCTTGAAGGCTCTATTATGTGTCTTTTGCGTCTAGAACGCACTTTCTGTGCATTGAGGATTTGAGATTATAATCCGATACTGCACAAGCTGCTATAGTTCTGAGTTTT
>CALDTA010000229.1:0-7934 GCA_937924455.1 uncultured Deinococcales bacterium | reverse complement strand
ATTAGCTTTTAATGGAAATCGTATAGCCATGGGTGCTAGCCTTGGTGGACTTGTGAGTGGACTGTTAGCATGGAATTATCCAAAGCACTTCAGCACAGTCGTAAGTCAGTCAGGGGCTTTTTTGGGGAGTCCTGAAGATATAGATTACTATAGTAGCGAGACAGCGTGGTTGCTCGAGCAAATCAACGAGAGCGACCCAAAGCGCTTCACTAACGGACTTCGTTGGTATGTAGATTGTGGCAACCTTGAGTGGCTACGCAACATCAATCAAGATATCTTTCAAGCCTTAGAAGAAAAAGGCTATGAGACTAGCTCACAATTTAGAAATGCTGGTCACAACTGGGTCAATTGGCGCAATGGTTTAGCAGATGCACTGAAATTTGCACTACGCTAAGCACTTCAAAAAAACGTATTACAGTTTTAACCTCTCAACTTTTTAAAAGTCGAGAGGTAATCTCTGATAATATAAGTAATCTCAAATGTTCAAGTATTCGTCTCATTAGATTGAGACAGACGAACTGCCTTTTCTCGAACAGAGCGCAAATGCAATGACCTTGCATCACCAAGAAGTGCTTGCGAAATGCCAAGCATAATCGCAGCAAGCACCCAATAAATCCATCTTAGTGGGTTTAAGCCCTCAGCATTGCCAAGCACTATGATTGCAGGGTCAAAGCCCCAAGAGGTAAAAAAGACAAAACCTAGAAATGCAGCACTATAACCAAGAATTCTTAAAAGCCACATGTTATCTGGCACTCTATCCAGAATAAATCGATTTGCTAAAAAGACACACAACAAATTGATGATAAAAAATATGATTGTATATAGTAGTACATCAGCCATAATCCACTCCTTTGTTTATCAACTATTAACTATATTTCTCCTGCATCATACCCATCACTTCATAGATGATTTTCAATGCAGCTAAAGCAGTCACATCCTTGTGATCTAAGGGCGGACTAACTTCCACAATATCCATAGCTTGAATTGGTAAGGCTTCAAAAAGCAAGTGCAAAAGTTCTAAACACTCACGGGTAGATAAGCCACCTGCTTCTGGCGTACCCGTACCAGGCGCATAGGCAGGGTCAAGCCCGTCGATATCGAGGCTAAAATACACTGCGTCGCACTCTTTCATTTGCTCAATCAGTGCCGCAGCTACAGATTCAATACCGTGTTTATAGACATGTCTAGCAGTAAAATTACCTACTTCAGGATGCGCCTTAAAATACTCTACTTCTTCTGTTAGGTAAGAACGCAAACCTACAAACGCTAAATGCTCAGGTTGTAGCTTGGTATCCTCCACATTACGCCGAGCTGTACAGGCATGACTCCACTTATGCCCTTCAAACTCATCAATAAGATCAGGGTGCGAATCAAACTGAATATAGCCAACCTTAGCTTTTTTGCTATCTGCAAAAGCCTGAAACAAAGGAATACCCACACTGTGGTCTCCTCCAATAAAAAAAGCGAGCTTGTGCTGATTCATCAACTCTGCTGCTTTTGTCTCAATACTTTTAAAATAGCGCTCCCAGTTCAAATCAGACTCAACATCACCATAGTCTGCAATACAGGGCTTCAGTGCTACCCCTTCCTCAGTAAAAAAAGCCAAGTGTGGCGTAATGCTCCGCAAACGTTCAGGTGCATGTCGTGTGCCTGTTCGCCAACTCACTGCGCCATCAAAAGGAATGCCAAGTAAGCCAATATTGGCCTCCGCAGGATTTTTATGGAGCAAGCCACTCCACATATCTCTATGTTCAACAAGTTTTGCCATAAGGCTTATCCTACACCTTACATCTCCAGCTTTGCTACAATACTTATGCAATGGCAACCTCTAGATACGCTGATATCTCTACGCTTAACAAGCTTAAACCACTTAAACACGGTCAAAGACAAGCAAAGAATGCCATTGTTTTTATAGAATACAGCTATAATCGCTATAGCCTAGCTACACTTACAGGTGTTCTTGAAGTAGACAAACGCTTAGAAAAAATGGAAATACTTTTCTTGCGAGCAGAAAAGAAAAAAACGCTTGAAGATGAAGCAAATCGTCAACTTGCCAAAGATATTGCTGACCTAGCTAGTGGCTTTGACCAACTCGTCGTCGCCTTCTCTTTTCATACCCCAAATGTCATAGCTATGGGTACAACCATTACCTTGATACGCCAACAACTTGAAACCGAAAAGCTTGATAACGTAACACTCATTGCAGGTGGTCCACACCCTGCTGGTGACCCAATCGGCACATTACACATGGGCACTGATGTTGTGATTGTTGGTGAGGGTGAAGTTGCTCTGCCAGAATTTTTAGATAGGTTATTTTCACATCAGGGCTACAGCGATGTACTAGGTCTTGCCTACTTTCAAGATAAAGGGCAAGAAGAAGATTACGTTTTCACAGGTCGCCCCAAACCCATTGACCTAAGTGACTACCCGCCTTTTGCACCAAAATATATGCGTTTCTCTCCGATTGAGATTGGTCGGGGTTGCCCTTGGGCTTGTAAATTTTGCCAAACTCCTTTTCTGATGGGTGGACGTATGCGCTACCGCTCTGTTGAGAGCACTCTGAAATATGCTGAAATCGGTCACGGCAAAGGCTTTAAAGATGTTAGGTTCACAACACCCGTTTCCTTTGCATATGGTTCACCAGATGGTCGAAGCATAAATCTAGATGCAATCGAAGAACTTCTCAAACCTCTCTCTAAACTCTTTGGCAAAAAACATGTGTACTTTGGTTCTTTCCCTTCCGAAGTTCGTCCTGAAAATATTTCTGCTGAAGCACTGACTTTAGTTCAGAAATACTGTGGCAATGACAACCTCATCATTGGCGCTCAATCAGGCAGTGAACGTATGCTCAAAGCTATCCACCGTGGTCATGGTATCGAAGATGTTATTCGAGCAACACAGCTTATTCTAGATTTTGGCATGACTGCAAACGTAGACTTCATTTACGGAATGCCAGGTGAAACTGAAGAAGATATCGAGGCAACAAAGCTACTCATTGAAAAACTCACGGCTATGGGTGCTAGAGTTCACAGCCACAGTTTTATGCCTTTAGTTGGTACACCCTTTAGTGATCAAGCTCCAGGAAAAGTAAGTAAAGAAATGAGCGAATGGTTGGATCAACTGCGTGGTAAAGGTTTAGAATACGGCAATTGGAAATCACAAGAAATCATTGCTGAAGAAAGCACAAGTTTCATAGCTAAACAACAAGCTAAACAACAAGCCGAGCAACAAGCTAAACAACAAGCTGATCAACAAGCTCAGCATCAAGCAAGCAGTCAAATCAAGTTAAAACCTTCAAGAAGTGAGTATTAAATGTCAAAACTAGCTATAGCTGACATCCCCGTAGCTGACATCCCCGTATTCGATGGTCACAACGATGTTCTTCTAGAATGTGGCTACCGAAGTAACCGCTCTTTTTTCAAAGAAAGCACCAACGGACATCTTGACTTCCCAAGAATGCAACGCTCAAATTTTGCTGGCGGTTTCTTTGCATGTTTTATTCCCAATGAAGACAGCGATGGTTCACTACCCGATACCGATGGCAGACCACCTCTAGCAGCCCCTTTAGATACTGACTATGCCTATAAAGTTGCCATGCACCAATCCGCAGCACTATTTCGATGGGAAGAAGAATCAGAAGGTAAGCTCAAAATTGTCAGAACCGTTGAGGAGATCAAAAACTGTCTAGCAACCGATACCATCGCTGCTATCTACCACTTTGAAGGCGCAGAAGCCATCGATAACGACCTCTATGCTTTAGATGTTTTTTACAATGCTGGCTTGCGCTCACTTGGACCTGTATGGAGCCGACCAACCATTTTTGCAACAGGTGTGCCTTTTGGCTTTCCAGATTCTCCAGACCAAGGTCCAGGCTTAACAGATGCAGGAAAACGGCTTGTCACGAGGTGCAATGAACTTGGCATCATGCTCGATGTATCTCACTTAAATGAAAAAGGCTTTTGGGATGTAGAAAAGCTGAGCACTAAACCTATAGTAGCCACACACAGCGCAGCATGGACACTGTGCAACAGTCCAAGAAATCTTAGCGACAAACAGCTAGATGCCATCAAAGCTTCTAACGGTCTAGTTGGCGTCAATTACCATATTGGATTTTTGCGAGAAGATGGACGCAGTACAAAACAAACGTCACTTACTGAAATTGTTCGACATGCGACTTATATCGCTGAGCGCATTGGCATAGAACATGTTGCGCTTGGTTCAGACTTTGATGGCGCAAATATGCCCCATGATTTAACTGATGTTACTGCACTGCCTAAATTACTCGAAGCTTTTGCAAACGCTGGTTTTGATAGGGAAAGTATTGAATTGATTGCTTACAAAAACTGGTTAGGTGTCTTGGAAGCAACTTGGTAAATATTTGGTAAATAATTGGTAAATAATTGGTAAATAAGCAGAAAGCTAATTAATCAGCCAATCAAAGAAATTAAAATTCTCTTTCTTTTCAGGAACATGCGTTGGTCCAAAAGACTTAGGATTTAAGAAAACCTTACTAGCAATGAAATTGCTATTTTCATAACTACCCTCAGCATCGATAGAGTCTCCAATACGTAGCTCATTCCAGATGTTTTCAATTGAGACATTATCAAGCATTGGATGTTCTACTATCGTTTCCTCAGTTAGGAGCACTGCTAAATCTTGCCCCTTTAGCGTAAGATGCCTTTTGGCAACATTGACAGCTTCAATTTCACCAAAAATAAATGGTGTTGTCTTCTTATCTTCAAATTCAATGTGTTTTGCAATGAAAACATCATTATCAAAATAGCCACTAACTGTAATCTGATCTTTCGCTTCAAGTCTACGCAAGAATTCATCAGCAATTATGCTTTCTGAGCCATGCATTTCCTGAATCTCAACATTATCCAAAAGTTCAATTTCAATAACACCTTGGCTTAGAGCAAATAGTGTAGAATTTTCAGCATCAAGTGAAAAGCTTGGTGCATCTTCAATATAATTATATAAACGCAACAACACTCGCCCATTTTTAATCGAACTAACCGTTCCACTGAAACTCTGTTGCTCTATCTGTTTATTTCTTAGCAATAGACGGCTTGCATACAAGCTGTCTCCAAACATCTGCCCTTCAACCTCAATCGTGTCATTGAGCGATAACAAATGCCAAAACTCCTCTGAGCTTAGTTCAGTTTCATCTTCTATCTCAGAAATTTCAGTTAATGCATTTAAAGAGACTTCAAGTTCTGTTGATGGTTCTACCCCAAACATCCATTCCAAAGTCAAATCTACAGTCTTATTGCCTTGGTGATAAGCATTCACTACACCAAAAGCATAAACAGGCAACTGCTGTTTTTCCTTTAGATATAAGTTTTCCACCTCAAGTATGTGATTTTTCTGCTTACCTTCGACCACAATCATCTGACCAGATTTGAGGATACTTTGACTTTGCTCTTCCCCATAGGAAAAAATCTGAGATTTCCTTGAAAAGCTCAATAAAACTTCAGCACTTTGAGAACGAGCCTTACCACTACTATTTAGCGTCCACATTTCTGTTGAAAGCACAAGGTCTGTTTTAGAACTATCACTAGCTTTAATAACACCTACGAGTGCATTTTGCTGTACTTGTTTATCAATAAGCCAAACCGTACTTACTTGCGTGCCATCTCCACTCTTTTTAGACTTAATAAAAACTGTGTCATCTTCGCTAAGGGCACGCCAAAAAGCATTTTTTGTCAATTCCTGCTTAGCATAAGCATCAAAAAAGTTTGTTTGTTTATCTAAAATGAAGTCTTGATTTTTTGCAGTAGTAATCGTTTGTTTTCTTTTGTTAAACTTGACAACCTTGCCAAAGTCATAACTTTGATGCGTGGCTTCAGTTAATGAGAATCTATCAATACTGTGCTCGAGCATTTCGGCTACATCTCGACTACGCAGTGCGTAAAAGCCCGAAAAGTTATCATAGAAGCCATCAAAATAGGCATGTTGACCTTCAACAAAGCCATTTAGTAAATCAGCTTGTGCTGTAACGATATACGTCTCAGCATCATAGATACTTTCGAGCTCGAGCCTTTCAACAGCACCAGTTTGCCCACCATCACTTCTATATAGACGCGTAACAACACCATCAAGCCAATAATAACCATGTTCTTTATTTAAAGTTTGTGAATCACTTTCAACAGAAAGTAAACGTAAAGCGATATTACGTTCCGCAATATTACGCTCAAAGTCTTCTTGAACATGATCAGGATTTTGATTAATAGCAGCTACATCGATACTGGCTTTAACCTGAGCATCAGACGATACCGATTCTGGTTCTGAAGTTTGTATTGGTTTCGGAGAAATTAAACCACAGCCACTTAGCAGAGCTATTAAGGTTATAAACACAAACGCTAAAGGAACTGATTTTAGCTCCTGAAACCGGAATTTTAATTGTAGTTTCGCAAGAAACATACTAGGTGCTTTCTAGGTACTTTCACAAACTAGGTACTTTCACAAAAAATCACAAAAACTGTGATGAAACTTACTGACTTCGATTAATTGCACTAAAAAACTTTAGACTTATATTTAAATTAGACTCACATTTAAAACAGTATTAAAACTGAAAAATACAAAAAATAATGTAGCCATACTGTAGTCAACTACGACCTACAGGCTTAATATTACCAAAATAAGCTATCAGGTCTAACACAAGTATCACATTTATGAGTGTTTATTTAAGAAAGTATGTGAACCGTAAAATATTCTCATGATTTTTATGAGACGTACAATTTCATAAAATCGACTACTTAATCGACTACTTATAGACTCAAAAAGAGCTAAAAAATGACCCATTTTCTTCCATCGATGCCAAATTAAAATCAGCCCCTGTGATCTTCTAGATACTGAATATACTGAATAGCTACTAAATCTTCCTACACAAAGCAGATACTAAACAGAAATGAATCACTACGTATATGCTAGTTCTCTCACATATATTTACCATCCGATTCCTAGACTGGTTTAACTACTTATTGGCTGAACTAACTTTGAGGCTTCTTTTTATGCATGCTGAACCACCCTCACAAAACCATTCTCATTATCACAAACATTACGTCACACATATATTTTGTTTACTGCTCAAAGCAGCAGCAGTATTCAGTCTAATTAATCTGTCAATTGCATTTGCAAACAATTTTTATGAACAACTTGAATATGAAGACTTAAAACTAGCTGAGTCAGTCATCTCAAATAAAATTGAAAAAGAACCAGATAATTCAAATGCACGTTTGGACTTAGGGTTTATTCAATACTATCTTGGAAAACGTGAAGATGCCCAGAGCACTTTTCTCGAACTAACAAATATCAATACACTAAAAGACAGTACAAACCTATACTACGGTTTAGCCCTCACTCAACATGACCTAGATCAAGAACAAGAATCACTTAGAAACATCGTAAAAGCTTATACACTAGCTCCTGAAAACTATAAAATCTTAAAATTATATGCAGATATCAGTCATACCATGAACTTGCATAAACCTATTTTAGGAGAATTAGACGATTCAAGCCCAAATGAAGACAAAGTCACAAAAGATGAGTCTACAGAAATCACCTTTCAAAATGCTCTTCAAGCGTACAAAGATAACAATATTGCTTTAGCTCGTGAACAACTAGAAGAACTTTTAGCAGATAATCCCAACGATACAGATACCCTCGTCTTACTAGCATTCATCATGTACCGAGAGGGCAACAGTGAGGAAGCAGAAGGCATCTTTTCAGAGCTTGTAAAGCTCGATAACTTTAAAGATAACAGTGATGTCTTATACGGCTTAGCTTTAGCCCAACGTAACCGAGGCAAAGAACACGAAGCACTCGAAAGCGTTCTAAGAGCAATCATTTCAGAATCGTCTCGTGAAGATCTTGTTGCACTTTACAGAAGCCTCTCAATTCAATTATCAGTTGTCCCAATCGTGGTTACTGAT
>CALDTA010000228.1:0-4420 GCA_937924455.1 uncultured Deinococcales bacterium | reverse complement strand
AAAATCAAACAAAGGGACGGTTCTAGATTATGGAAAAACCATCCACAATGCAACGAAAAATTTACGAACGTTTGACAGAGCTTTTCATGCGTTCAGGTGAGATGCCTAACCTCTCTGACCTAGCTAGAGAAATTGGTATCACCTACATGACTCTGCAACAGCACCTAAAAGCACTGGCCAAAAAAGGCTATCTTTCTTTTGAAAGCCGTGGTCGTGGTCGTACGCCAATCGTACGCATCTTGCGTTTAGGTATTCCGATTCTTGGTTCAATTACCGCAGGTAGCTTAGAAGATCGCCTACAAGAGCCTGAAGGCTTTTTGGCACTCTACGGTGGTGTCAGTCAAGACTCTTTCGCACTACGTGTAGACGGTGAATCTATGTCTGATTTAATTCAAGACAGTGATGTTGTTATTTTACAAAAACAACAACCACGTCGTTCAGGTGAAATCTGCGCTGTGTATGTAAGCGATTCACAAAGCACAACACTAAAATATGTCGAATGGGAAAGTGGTAAAGGCAAAGATGAGCTTGTCTTACGTCCACATAACCAAGATTTTCCTACAGTGAGTGTTCCAGCAAGTGAAGTTGTTATCAATGGTGTTTACCAAGGTCTACTTCGTGGTGAGCTTATCAATACCTTTTATAGAGATGTCAATTAAGCGATGGGGGTGAAAACTTCTAGCAAAAGTGCTACTAGAAAAGCACCCGCCAGAAAGGCATCTGTAAAAAAAGCATCAAGCAAAAAAGCTTCTACAAAGAAAGCAGCTGTAAAAAAAACTGCTACTAAAAGAACTGCTACTAAAAGAACTGCTGTAAAAAAAACACCACCTAATCAAAATGCACCTGAAACCAAGTATCAGTGCAAAAAATGTAAGCGGAAAATAACGGTGTTAGTGGGTGTAAGTTCAGTCTGGTGCAATCGCTGTGCAAACGTCATGCAACCTATATAAATGTAAACAATAATCTTGAAACGTTTTCAATTATCAGTTGAGTCTTTTGATTCAACTGATTTTTTATTTCTTATCGTTGTAGCTATAGCAGTTCCACGATTCACTGCTGTTGCAGTGAATCGTGTAATCGTGGAAGAGCTTTTATACAGAGTCTGAAAATGCCCTAATACACTAACCAGTGTAAAGTGTCAGGTGCTCAACTACATTCCACTTTACACTTGGTGGGATTCCACCCATATAGATATAGATATAGATGCTCCAACTTTATTTAGGCTTTAAGCAGAATTGATATTAGGCTTTTATCGTATCAGGGCTTTGGGTCATGGCAGACTGTTCAATAGACTGTGCTGCATATCCTGTCTGTAAACCCATGATGTAACCAAGTTTCAACATAAATACAAGCGTTTCTATATCTCCTGTTTCTATACATTCACGTACGTACTCTTCAGTACCATCAGGTAATTCCATGGCTTGAATTTGGTCTTTTTGCTGTTCTTTCATTCGTGCAACAAAAAGTGCAATATCTTCTTTGCTCATGTGTTTACTCCTATACCTAAAAACATTTATTGAATAATAAGCTCCAACTCAATGTCACTTCAGTCATCTATGTATCATTCGGTTCTGTATCATGCAGTACTGTATCATTCGTTCCTGTGTCGTTCGCTGCTGCTTCTTTAAGTTGTAGCTTGAGCCAATCCATCAAAGCATCTGCCGTTGACAAATTAGTAGCTAGCGGAATCTGATGCACATCACAAACACGCAAAAGTGCTGATACATCAGGTTCATGCGGCTGAGCTGTAAGTGGGTCTCTAAAAAAGATTACTGCGCCAACTTTATCTTCAGCAATACGTGCACCAACCTGCAAATCTCCCCCCATCGTGCCTGAAGCTAAACATTCAATATCTAGTTTAACTTTATCTTTTAAAAGTGTTCCTGTTGTTTTGGTTGCTATGAGATCAAAATGCTCTAAAATATGAGCATGATCTTTAACAAACATGGCTAAATCTAGCTTTTTGTTGTCATGGGCAATAAGCGCTACGGACTTCATGTCTTTAGTCTATACCAATCTAACTACCTATTTCTAACTTCAAAAGAAAAAGCGTGTGTCCGCATATGTAAAAGGAGGAATAGTCATCTTGAAGTCAAATGCTTTGACTATTCGACACAGACACACCTTAGAATTTTTTCCGCTCCGCCACAAAAATATCTTGACAGTTAATATTTGAACCATCCCTTAAATTTGGGACGTATCCAAAGAAAAATGCCTCATCCAATAATGGATGAGGCAAGATTTTATAGATTTAAAAAACTAAAGCAGTAACTTAGCTAAAATCTTTAGGATCTAGTGCGCCAACAACACGCTTAGCAGTGTCAATTACTGGCACTAGCATTGGAACTTTTTGCATGTTGAATAAAGCACGGATATCATCCATACCACTATCAACTGATGCAGGAAGAACTTTAGTCATGTGATTACCAACACGCAAGTCATCTGCTTGAGCAGAGATACGGTTAATATCAACAATACCTTGTAGCTCTTGGTTATCGTTCACTACAAATACTGCTTCACCACCGTGCTGCTTGATTAAGCCTCTTGCTGCTGCAAGGGTGTCATTTTCGTGCAATACAATTGCTTCTTTGACTTTGTCGCCAGCAGCAAAACCGCTAGGGACTTCACCACGAAGAAGACCGCGAGCACCCGCTGCAAGTGCACCAGCACCAGCAAGTGCACCAACACCAGCAGCACCAACTTTACCAGCAACACCACTAACAGCATTACCAGCACCGTCTACTACGCCACCAACTGCTTTACCAGCACCGTCTACTGCGCCACCAACTGCTCCACCGACTGCTTTACCAGCACCTTGAACGCCGCCTTTAACACCGCCTTTAACGCCGCCTTTAACACCGTCAATACCAGCATCTACTGCGCCGCTAACTGCTTTACCAGCACCTTTAACACTGCCTTTAACACCGTCAACACCAGCATCTACTGCGCCACTAACTGCTTTACCAGCACCTTTAACGCCGCCTTTAACACTGCCTTTAACACCGTCTACGGTTGCATCGACTGCACCACCGACTGCTTTACCAGTACCTTTAACTGCACCACCAACTGCATTGCCTGTGCCTTTAACTGCACCGCCTACTGCATTGCCAGTACCTTTAACTGCGCCGCCTACTGCTTTACCAGTACCTGATACTGCACCACCAACATTAGCTGATGCTGCGCCGCCTCTACCGCCACCGAAAAGTCTAGATAGTAACCATAGAACTAGTAGTAGTGGTAATAACCATAGCAACCACCATGGCAGTCTGTTAGCTAAACCAGCAATACCTGTTGCTTCTGGCTCTTCAACTTCGACAACTGCTGTTCCTACTTCTGCACTTGCTTCAGCGCCTGAACCGCTTGTTTCAACTTCAGTACTTTCAGAAGTACCTACACCAACTGATGCAGAACTTGCTGCCTCGCTTGTTTCTACTTCAGTTGTTGTTTCAACTGTTGTGCTTGCATCTGTACCTTCAGTGCTATCAGAACCAGTCGCACCAACACCTAGTGTCGTTGTGATTGCATTACCTGCTGCATTTGCTGCATCACCCGTTGTACCAAGCACCGCATTTGCTGCGTCTCCTGCTGCATCTACCGCTGCGCCTGCTGTATCGCTTACTGCATTCGCTGCACTACCTGCTGCATTTGCTGCACCTTCAACAACATTACCTGCTGCATTTCCTACCGCATTTGCTGCATTTCCTGCTGCATCTACCGCTGCGCCTGCTGTATCGCTCACTGCATTCGCTGCACTACCTGCTGCATTTGCTGCACCTTCAACAACATTACCTGCTGCATTGCCCACTGCATTTGCTGCATCGCCTGTTGCACTTACTGCTGCACCTGCTGCATTTGCTGCACCTTCAACAACGTTACCTGCTGCATTTCCTACCGCATTCGCTGCATCACCTGCTGCTGTAGTTACTGTTGATGCATCGCTATCCATTGCACCTGCTGTTGACTGTGCACTTTCAACCATTGCACCTGCTGCATTACCTGCTGCATCTACTGCGCCACTTGCTGCATTACCTACAGCATTTGCTGCACCTGCTGCTACACCTGCCACTGCGCCAGCAGCTGCACCTACAGTGCCAACAGTTGCACCTGCTGCATTCATTGTAGCGCCAGCAGCATCACTCATTGAATTGCCATTAGAAGCACTGCTATTAGAAACACTGCCACTAGAACTCATACTTGCACCACTTGCACCAGCATCTGCTGAGCTAGATGTGCTTGAAGATGAACTTGTTGTAGTAGTCGTTGTTGTTGTTGACATACTTGATGAGCTCGAGCTACCACTTTCAACATGCTCATAGGTAAACGTAATCGGTGCGCCATCAGCTTCACCATCAACCATACATGTGATAATTACATCAGTAACTTCTTTTTCATCATCAATTCTACTTTTTGTTTCAATAGA
>CALDTA010000227.1:0-5701 GCA_937924455.1 uncultured Deinococcales bacterium | reverse complement strand
TATAGTTTCGGACACGGTTATAAACACGGTTATAAATCCCTAAATATTTGTGAAACATTAAAGCAAAGTGTGAAAAATACTCCTAAAGAGTAGCTAGTTATAGTTGAGCTTCCTCTGTTATGATGTAGCTTAGATGATTTTGACTACACTGATGGTAGCGTCTTTACTAAGCGTTGGAGACCCTAGTGGAGATGCTGTTGGGGCTGGAGAGCTTGCGTTACCAAGGGCAGCGATTTATAGAGATATATCAAATTTTGATGTACTTAATTTAAGTATTGTAGATCAAAGTACCTTTGCGTTTGAAGTAAGTATGGCGTCTTTAGAAAATCCTTGGGAGTTGCCACTTGGTTTTTCTTTGCCAATCATTGAAGTATATGCTTCTATATCGCCTGTGAACCGTAATGCTTCTATGAAAGAGCTTTTACCTGGCTCAGGTATGAGCCTTGGTGGTAACAAAAGGTGGAACTATGCTTTTCGCATTACAGGTGATGCTATAGATGTTTATACGGTTGATGTTGAGACTGGAAACATTAGGAATGTATCTAAAGATGTTGCCTTAAGTTACGATGTTAGTGACAATCGAATTTTTGTTGATACAAATATTAGACTTGTAGGGAACTTAAGTGTTTATGCCATGTCTGGTAGTTATGACCCCTTTAGTGAATCGGGTTGGAGAGGTGTAGCACCTGAAGAGCAAGCATGGCTGTTGACGGGTGAAGGTCAAAACTCTCCTGTTCTAGACGTTGTAGTTGATGATTTTTCCATGCAAAAAAGATCTATTCAGGCAGGTGTTTTGCCTGAGATTACCGCATCGGCTCGACAGCCTTTTTGGTTATGGTTCGTTGTTGCAGGCTTGCTTGCTTGTTTGCTTGCTTTAATCTTACGCCCAAGAAAACGCCAAGCTGCTGAAGCTGTTGAGGCAGTGACTTCAAGTAAGGCAGTGGAGTCAAGTAAGGCAGTGACTTCAAGTAAGGCAGTGGATTCAACTAAGGGAGTGGATTCAAGTGATACTTTAGAACAAACTTCTGAACAGCATTTTGGGCAGGATTCTGCTCATAGCGGAAGAGCTGTTTTAGATTCTGATTCGCCAGTTGACACGGAGATGGCAACTCACAGCCATCAAAAAATACAGCCGATTCAGTGGACATCTTGGGATGAAAGCGAAGTAGTCAGTGAAGATACTATGATTGCCTATGACCAAATTGCAAATGAGGATAAAGAAAGTCTAGTCCAGAAAAGTGAACCTGATAATGTCGCCAAACAGTTATCTGAACCTTTTGAGAATGATGAAAGTGATTTAGACATTCGAGCAATTGGCAAAGATTTAGAACGACCTATGCAAAGGTCGTTAGAACATAATGTACTTGAACCACCTGTAAGTGAGCCACTTGTAGTTGAAACATCTGTGGTGGAACTATCAAAAGATAGTGTGGCTTTAGAGCAGAACCCTAGCCAACCAGAAGTGAAATTTCAAGAAAATTTATTACCAGATATTGAAGATGATAGTTTAGTGTCTAGTAAACAGCCACCTAAAGGCTTTACTAAGCGCATGAAAGCTTTTGGCTTAGATAATGCAGGAGATAATTTAGGGGATAGCTCAGTAGATAGCACTGTGACTGACAAAGTTACTGATATTGAAGATAACGAATCAAGTTGATGAAATTTTCATGTTTGTAGAGTGTGGTCATACCATTTTGCCAAAGGATGTCACCTTGTTGGTAAGTTTTCAGGCTCGAGCCCTCAAACTTACACTCAATAAATGCACTCTCAATGCTTGCACAGTTTAGGAGCACTGAGTTAGGTGCAGTGTTCAGCCACGCTTGTGAAATCGCAGCTTCATTTTGAAAGCTTTCCCAGGTAGAGCCATTAAAGCCTATCAAGTGTTCATAGCCCGCCAAAGTGACTGATATTAAAAATACTTTGTCTGTCTCTATCATTTGCCACACTTTAGGAAGATGAATACCTGTCTCGTAGCCAATACAAGGTGATATTGAGGTGTTTGTTTGCTCTGTGATGCCACTTAGACTTGGATATCTTAAATGCGTTGTTAGTGCAGTTAAGTGTAGTGTTGCAGTGTGCTTATTTAAGAAACAGCCAATTTGTAACTGATGAAAATCTGTCCCGTTTTCAGTTACACTGCTGATTTGACCTTCAAAATCTAATTGCTTAAAGCGTGTAAGCTCTTGAGCTGCTTCAGTAGCATTTAGATAGTTTGCTACTTTGATTGTCCAAAAAGGACCATTTTGAGCATTAGCAGTTTGTAAGCTAAATAAGCTGCTTGTGACTATAGCTAGTGCGAAAAGCAGTGAAAAGGAGTTTGACGTGCTACGTTTTAGATTCATGATAATTAAGGGAATAAAGGTGCTTTTGAAAGTTTGAGGCAAAGTATATGATTGCGTTATGAGCGGTAATAGTAGTGGTTATAGTGTGAGAGTTGCACGTCCAAGTGATTATAAGGCTTTAGCGGAGCTTTTAGCTGAATTATTAGGATACTCTAGTGATTTTAGTAGTAGTGATTCTAACATTAAGATTGAGCTCGTCAATGCCTTAAATACAAATCTTTTGCGTTTACTCTCTACTCCAGGCAATACTTTGTTGGTGGCTGAAGAGGAAGGCTCGAGCCTCGCAATTGGCTTCATTTCCGTTTATAGTTATTGGGGATTACTAGATGACGCACCAAGTGCTTTGCTTGATAGGATTGTCGTTTCAAAAGCTTACCAAGCTACCAGTGTCGTTGCTGCACTGCTTGAACAAGGTATAGGAGCATGTCAAGCAATGGGGTGTAGTGATATCAAGTTTGTACCCTCAGAAGGTTCACTCATGCCAAAAGAAATCCTTGAGAAGATGGGTTTTCAGGCTCATGAACAGTTTTTCCTGTTAGAAATTCGTTAAATTTATGGCAGTTAAAAAAGAACCTTCGCAAGATGATTTAGCCTTGGCTATACGCTTGTTAAAATCTGGAGAACTGGTCGCTTTCCCTACAGAAACTGTTTATGGCTTAGGTGCAGATGCAACTAATGCTGAGGCTGTTGCCAAGATATTTCGGGCAAAAGGCAGACCTAGTGACCATCCAGTTATTGTACATTTGGCAAATTCAGAAGATATTAGTGAGTGGGCTGAAGATATTTCAGAACAGGCTTGGCAGCTTGCAGAAGCATTTTGGCCAGGACCACTAACGCTCATTTTGAAAAGACAACACCATGTTTTGAATGCTGTGACTGGCAATCAAGATAGTGTGGGTTTGAGAGTGCCTAGTCATCCAGTTGCACAGTCATTATTAAAAGCGTTTGGTGGGGGAGTAGCTGCACCGTCTGCAAACCGATTTGGGCATATCAGTCCAACAAAAGCAGAGCATGTGAAAGCAGATTTCCCAGATGTGGGGCTTTTTATTTTGGATGGTGGAGATAGTGACGTTGGGCTCGAGTCAACAATAGTTGATGTAACTGGTGCTGAAGCAAGGTTACTGCGTCCAGGTGGTATCAGCCTTAGGGCATTGCAAACTGTAATTCCTGATATTCAAGCTGTTGCAAAAAAACA
This sequence comes from uncultured Deinococcales bacterium, assembly GCA_937924455.1. Classification (GTDB taxonomy): domain Bacteria; phylum Deinococcota; class Deinococci; order Deinococcales; family Trueperaceae; genus CALGZD01. The sequence goes on along the minus strand of CALDTA010000227.1, from coordinate 2,164 downwards.
AAAAGATTCACAGGCAAATGAACTGAGAGCTTCAGGTTTACTTGATAAGCATTATGCCCCTAAGGTAAAGACATATCTTGTTCAAGATTTAGTCAAAACTTTGGAAGTGCTTCAAGATAGTACTAAAAAAATAGGTGTTATTGCTTGTATGACTGAGCAGATTAGTTTGGATTTAGAGCATGATTTAGAGTACTGGGTTTGTCTAGGAGATGAGCCAGAGCAGTATGCAAAAGGTTTGTATGACAGTATGAGAGCCTTAGAAAACCACGTTGATGAGATTTGGATAGAGGCAGTGCCTGATACATCTGCTTGGTTAGCAATTCAAGATAGATTAAATCGTGCTAGTGAAACACTAAATTTTGATTTGTAGTTAGCTCCTCGTACTATGATTTGAAATCAAGTTTGTTGTTTAGAACGCCATACTAATCCAATTTAAAGCTAAACTGCTGTAAGTGCTTTTAGAGAAGAAAATCGGAGAAAGAAGCTGAAATGTCAGACTATATATCTATGGAAAACCTAATAGACCATTTGGCAACATTGAAAGAGCATGAAATGGCTCAGCTTTGTGATGCTTTAGTCGATGATTCTCGTTTAAGAGATTTGATTGAAATGATTGATGCTTATCTTTATTTATCAACTGAGGACGTACCGCCGAGTAATCTGATGCCTGATTATATAGGTGACAGAGAGCTTAATTAGATTTTGATAGTAATTTGACAGTAATTTGATAGTAATTTAATAGTGTTTGATTGCGATGTCTAGTTCTATCAACTATACTCAGAAGACCTATGCGATTATCAACAACCGATGTATATGCACTTCAGGCTCTTGGCTATTTAGGTACTTGTGATACTGAATGCTGGATGAGCAGTGATGATATTAGTAATGCTACAGGCGTTGCTAGACCTTATCTTGTACGAATATTAGCAACTTTGGGCAGTAATGAGATTATTGTTTCTAAAAAGGGCACAGGTGGCGGTTATGCACTTGCTAGGAGAGCGAAAGACATTAATCTTAAAGATGTCATGCGTGCTATTGATGGTCCAGTTGCGCCGCTGTCATGCATAAGCTTAAATTGGAATGAAAGCTGCGTTGAAGAAAAACGGTGTCATGCTAGAACTACCGTGTGGCAGCGGGTTCGAGATGCGATGTTAGCAGCCTTAGAAGAAGTGACTGTAGATGATTTAGCTGTGGATTTTAAACAAGGGAATAATTATCAGCCTTGTTTGGAGCATTTGTTGAGGGCGAACTCTTAGCTGAAAACTCGTAGCTGAAAAATTCTAGCTGAAGTTATACTTGCCAGTCTTTTGGTTTATCCGCCAAACCAAATCGCCAAGCCACAGCTTGAGCAATACGTTCACCCGCTAAACCATCACCGTAAGGATTGTTCTCAACACGCATTGCACGTCGAAGTGCTTCGTCTTGTAGTAGGGGAGATGTCGCTTCGTAAACAGACGCTGCACGATTCCCAGCAAGCTTTAAGCTACCAACACTAATGCCTTCAGGACGCTCAGTTACATTGCGCATAACTACAACGGGTACACCCAGTGCAGTTCCTTCTTCTTGAAGCCCTCCTGAGTCGGTCAGAATCAGTTCTGAAGCTTGCATAAGCGCTAGCATATTGAGGTAATCGTAGGGTTCTTCTAAAAGTACATTTTCAATGGGTTGCAATACTGGATACACAGCATTTCGTACGAGTGGGTTGAGATGTACAGGGTAGACAAAGAGATACTGTGGATTTTCTCTGGCTAGTCTTGCAATACACGCTGCGAGTTCTGGCATATGCTCTAAATTTTCTCTGCGGTGCATGGTGACAGTTACTAAGGTTTTGCCCTGTGATAGCTTAGCTTGCAGGTTTTCTGGTAGTACTGCTTTTTGAATGGCATACTGTACACCGTCAACAGCAGTGTTGCCTGTAATAATCATGTTTTCTGTCGATTTACCTTCAGCTAGAAGATTGTCTTTGGCTAGTAGGGTTGGAGGTAAATCCATGTCTGTGATGACATCGGTGAGTTTTCGGTTGGCCTCTTCTGGGAAAGGTTCTTGAAGGTTATGACTACGCAATCCTGCTTCGACATGGGCGACAGGAATTTGTTCAAAAAAGGCTGCTAAACATACAGCAAAAGATGTGAGCGTATCTCCGTGGACCAATACATAATCGATA
>CALDTA010000226.1:0-8453 GCA_937924455.1 uncultured Deinococcales bacterium | reverse complement strand
AAAGTTAAAAAATCTAAAATTTGTAATATGGCGTCTTGTTGTGCAGCATCATCTCCACCGCCTTTAGCCCCAATTAAATCTTCAAAGCGAATGCTAAGCACATCTTTTTGTTCAACCCACGGTGCTATGAGCATAGCCCTTTCGGCTATGGAATTTAGCGATAACTTAGCATCGATTTTCCCACCTGTGATGCTAAAGGTAAGTTGGCTGTCAAAGTCGGGCAGAGATTTATAAAAGCTATGCATAGGGTGTTTTTCTTGCGAACTAAGGTAATGTGCATTGGATACTGCAATAGCTCTAGGGTCACGCAAGATTTGAATGATTTTTAGATTCTGCCCTTGAACCAGCGAATGTAATTTATCTGTATATAGACAATGTGCTGGCAAGACCTGACTATCTTTGACTGCTGAAAGATAGTTCAGTAACCAAGCTTTACGAACATATACAGGTGAATCAACACCAACTGCAATAGCATCGCTACTAGTTTTATCTCGTACACCTCTTAAGGCTTGTCTTAACCACTTTGGACGTTGCAGCAGTAAATTTGCAGATACGTAAGGTCGTTTTGTTTCATAACCACAAAGTTCCAGTAATCTTAGAACTAGATTTGTTCCACCCTTAGGGAAAGAGTTTAAGAAAACTTTGGGTTTCGTCTGCATTATCTACTTCCTAAAATAGATTTAAGTAGTTTAGGTGTATCTTTTAGTTTTCTGGGGTCTGCAAATACCCATATACCTAATTGTTGTTTTACGAAGTATGTTGCTAAAGCATTGCGTAAGCAGAGTGTGAGTGCAACAACTATGGCAGCGCCAGTAAGTCCAAAACGAGGTACGACTAGAAAGTATGCAGCTACTGTAAAGACACCTACGATGATGCTAATTATCATATTGTAGCGTTGATGTCCTGTCATGGCTAAAGCTGGCATACAACTCCCTGCGAATACATTGACGAGTTGTCCGAGGCTCATGATGATGAGCACGGTGCTTCCGAGTGCATATTCTTCTTTGCCACCGTAGAGGGTTAGGACAGGTTCAGCAAAAAAGATGACGCCTAGCACTGCGAGGAAGGCAGGAATACCAGCAACTGTGGCAGTGGTTTGCAGGGTGCGCTCGAGCCCACCCAAATCCTTCTTTGCATACAACTGGGCAATGATAGGTGGTACAACCATATTCACAATCACCAAAGGCATAAGCACATATTGCATTAGACTGCGAGGCGTACTGTAAATACCTGTATCTACACCAGGGTAGTAAAAACCAACCACCAAAAGGTCTAGTTGCATCAACCCAAGGCTAATAAAATTACTTATCCAAAGAGGCCAAGCAATTTGCCACAAAGACGGCAATGGATTATCGTTGTCAAAAGTGTTATCTGAATTTTCAGTATATGAGACAGACTGTAAAGCAGATAAACGTTTAAACATAAAAAATATTGCTAGTACAACGCTAATAATACAAGCAAACACTAAGCACAAAAGCACAATGCTTAAGCTTGTTTGCCCTATAAAATAGAGAAGCAAAATAGCAATTAGGAATAGAAAGCTAGTGAGTACCCCAAATCTAGTACCTGTTAATAAGCTAGCTAAGTGTAAATCTTGAAAGCCTCGAAAACTTTCTGCAAGTATTTTCTGTATAGCAAATAAAAATACAAGAAGGCTAACGATGATAATAAGCGATGTGAGATTTGTTTGGTTAAAAGAGTTATAAAATCGAGCAATAATCCATTGAGCGAAAAAGAAATATACAATACTCAGAATCAGGGCAACTGTAGCGATGAAAGTAAACAGTTTTAGGAGATTCTTTTGTAAAAAGGCTGTTTTATTTATATCTTGCTGTGCAATAAAACGAATCAGTGCTTGGTCAAAACCCAAGGACACAAACAGCACACCAAATATAATGAAGCTTCCAATCAGGTCATAAACGCCCACTGCCTCAATAGGCAAGATTCGTCTAATATAGGCATTAATCAAAACCCCAATCGGAATAGCAATCAGCTTGCCCAATAAAACCCAAAAGCCACCAGATAAAATCCGGTGGCTTAATGTATTTGAACTAAATAGAGCTTTTAGTTGATTAAGCCAATTCACTAGGCTCAATCTTACTATATTGTTTTGCTTAGATGTAGTTACCTGCTCTAAGGTCTGCCATAAGTTTTTCAGCGCAGTCTTCAACACTCAAATCTGCTGTATGAACAGTGATTTCAGGGTTGCTTGGGGCTTCGTAGGGTGAGTCGATGCCTGTGAAGTTCGGAATCTCGCCTGAACGAGCTTTTTTGTAAAGCCCTTTAGGGTCACGTTGTTCGCAAATGTCTAGAGGTGTATCTATAAACACTTCTACAAATTCACCTTCACCAACTAGCGCACGTACTGTGTCGCGGTCAGCTTGGAAAGGTGATATGAACGCTGTCATAACCACCAAGCCTGAGTCAACAAAGAGTTTTGCTACTTCACCAATACGGCGAATATTTTCAACACGATCTTCGTCACTAAAGCCTAAGTTTTTATTTAGACCCATGCGGACATTGTCACCATCTAAAAGATAGCTGTGATAGCCTTCTGAAAAAAGCTTCTTTTCTAGTGCATTAGCTACAGTTGATTTACCTGAACCACTAAGACCTGTGAACCAAAGGATGCACGGCTTTTGAGAGCCTTTTTGGGAGGCTCGAGCCTGTTTATTGACTGTCGCTTCATGCCATGTGAGGTTGGTTGCTTTTTGTTCTGCCATTAGTATCTCCTTTAGCTCTTGTGTGCTTCAATCAAAATAGCTGCAACTTCAGGACGGCTAAACTCCATAGGAAGCATTTCACCATTGACGAGCATCTCACGAACTTTTGTTCCAGATAGGAATATTCTATCTTCGGCCGTATGTGGGCAGGTTTTAAATGACATAACGCTGTCACACTTTTTACAGAAAAAGCAATGCTCAAACTTCAAAGGTGTGATTTCAAGCTCATCATCAGAATAGTTATCAAACATTTCCTGCGCTTCGTAGGTACCGTAGTAATCGCCAACACCAGCGTGGTCACGACCTACAATAAAGTGACTGCAGCCATAGTTCTGTCTTGAGATTGCATGGAGCACCGCTTCACGTGGACCTGCATAACGCATAGCTGCTGGGTATGTACCTAAGAAAACACGATCGTTTGGATAGTAGTTTTCCATAAGCACGTTGTAGCACTGCATACGCACTTCTGCTGAAATATCGCCAGCTTTCGTAGCACCAATCAATGGATTGATAAAAAGACCATCTACACCTTCAAGTGCAACCTTAGTTAAGTATTCATGGGCACGGTGGATTGGGTTTCTGGTTTGAAATGCAACTGCAGTTTTCCAACCACGCTTTTCAAATTCTGCACGAACTTGAGTAGGTGTAAAGCCGTACTCAGGGAAGTTATCTGTTGGTAAGTCAGCAATAACCGTGATTGGTCCACCAAGATAAACAGCACCTTCAGCTTTCACCGCAGCTACACCAGGGTGAGCATCTTCAGTTGTTTTATAGAGTTGTTGTGCTTCTTTAGCTTGGTCTGGTTTGTAAATACTAGTGAGAGACATGATTGCTAGCACGCCGCCACCATTCGTCAAAGCAATATCTGAACCTTCACTTAGCTCACTAGCAACATCTTCAGATACTTGTAGGGTAATCGGAATACTCCATGCAAGACCATTTGGTAAACGCATCGTATCAACTACAGAGTTATATGTTGCTTCATCAGCAAACCCCTCTAGAGGGCTATAAATGCCTGTTGCTATACAGATAATATCTGCAAGGTTACGTTCATTTAAGGCTACTTGCTTAAGGGTAGCTGCTTTTTCTTGTAATGACGATTGCTCAGCAACATCTGCGATTCGATTCACAAGTGTGCCACCGTGTGGTGCTATTAGATTACTCATAATCCCTCACTTAATTGTTTTTGTTGGGGTTGGGTGTTTGTAAGTTGAAATAAAAAAATAAGGATTCTCCCTAGTTTACTGAATTTACCGTATACAATTCATTGCTAAGTAGCTAGATGCACAGGTCACACGTCACTTGCGAAAGTGTTTTAAATCACAATTTATGAGGTAGTGTAATTACTAAAAGGCGATGTAATTAGTAAAGATAATCTTGCCAAGGAATATTACTATTGATAACAAAGTATGGATTGAGCAAGTCATCTTTGTTGTACTCCAAAACTTCGCCCTGCATATTTGTAACGGTTGCACCTGCTTGTTCAGCTACGCAATGTGCTGCAGCCGTATCCCACTCCATGGTAGGACCAAAACGAGGATAGATATGGGCTGCACCTTCTGCTACTAAGCAGAGTTTTAGAGAGCTTCCCTTAGAGACGGCTTCAACAGAAGAATATGCTTGTTCTAGTTTGCTAATAAACGCCACTGTTTCTTCTCCAGCATGTGAGCGACTAGCAACCAATTTAACAGCTTCGCTGCCAGCATAAGGGTTGACTTGAATTTGTTCAGTACCACTCTGAGTCGTTTTAAAAGACCCAACACCTTTTATGCCATGGTAAGTCGTGTTTAAAACAGGTGCATGAACAACACCCATAATTACAGCACCATCTTCAATCAAAGCAATGTTGACAGTAAATTCACCATTTCTCTTTATGAATTCTTTTGTGCCATCAAGTGGGTCTACTAACCAAAACTGTGACCAACTTTGACGTTCTTCTTTTGAGATGCCTTTTGACTCTTCAGAGAGTACAGGTATATCAGGTGTCAGCTTAGCAAGTCCAGCAATAATCAAATTGTGAGCAGCTAAGTCAGCAGCAGTAAGCGGTGAGCTATCGTCTTTAGATTCAACTTGAAAATCATCTGTACCATATATTTCCAAGATTGCATCGCCAGCTTTTTTTGATAGTTCAATAAGTGGGTTAACTAAAGTTTCCAGATTCATTATGTTTTGGAGTCTAACATTGCCTATGTATGTTGAAGAAGGTCAATCAACTAAGCATTTTGGTGTTGATGGTACTTGGTTGAGTACACAACTCAAGGTGACATTTATAGTAGATGCAGACATTTTGTTAACTAAAAATGCTGTAAACTAGAGCTATAAACGCTTTTTACTGCTCTTAGGTAGTTCTAAAAACGGAGCTGTAAAAAGATATAATACCAATTCCGCTTAATTCCTTCATTTATTCGGGATGAGTTTGACCTTGAACATCTAGTTGTAAAGCGAAATGTGGTTGAGCACCTGACGCTCTAGGCTAGATGATCTATTAAGGATATTTTCGGACTCGGTATAAGCAAAAATAAATCTAATTTATTGTAAAAAGTGAAAGGAAAGTCGTGGCAGACATTAAACTTCCAGAGGTCGGCGAGGGCGTTGAGTCGGGCACTGTCGTAGCTATTCTTGTGAATATTGGCGATAGCGTTGAGGTAGATACACCTCTTTTAGAACTTGAAACTGATAAAGCGGTTGTTGAAGTGCCTTCATCTGTTGCAGGGGTTGTTGAAAGTATTTCGGTAAATGAAGGTGATGAAATTCCAATTGGTCAAACGGTGATGACTATTGGTGAAGGTGCTACCAGTGAAAGTGCTACCAGTGAAGGTGATGTTGTTTCAGAACCTGATTCGACTGGTACACCTGATGCAGCTATTGCTTCTACTAATACAGATGCAGGTGGCTCTAGTGCTGTATCTAGTGCAGTATCTAGTGCAGTAGTTGATGTAACCTTGCCAGAAGTTGGTGAAGGTGTCGAGACTGGTACAGTTGTGGCTTTACTTGTTTCAGTTGGCGATGTAGTAAAAGCAGATGATCCAATTTTAGAACTTGAAACTGATAAAGCGGTTGTAGAAATGCCAAGCCCACACGCAGGTAAGATAGCAGAAATTCTGGTCGCTGAAGGTGCTGAAGCTGCTATTGGACAAGTCGTTTTGCGTATGGAGACTGGAGCAGTAAGCGGAACTGCTAAGGCAGAGCCTAAAGAAGAAGCAAAATCTGAGGCTGTTGTAGCAGAAGTAGCTGTATCATCTACTGAAAAGCAACTTGTTACCGTAGGTGCTGAAATTTCAAATCGCCAAACCATCCCTGCTGCGCCTTCTGTGAGACGCATGGCAAGAGAGCAAGGCATAGACATTAGTCAAGTTGCAGGTTCTGGCATCATGGGGCGTATTTCCGCACAGGATTTAGCAAATCATGTAGGTGGTGGCGCAAGTATGGGCGCAAGTATGGGCATGGCAGCAGGTACAGCAGGGGCTATGGGAATAGCCTCTGGTACAGGTCGTCCAAATGTTAAACTCCCAGACTTTACTAAATGGGGCGAAGTTGATATTCAACCCATGTCAGGAATCCATAAAGCAACTGCTAGACAGATGGACACTGCATGGTCAAATATTCCTCATGTCACCCATCACGACAAGTGCGACATTACCAACTTTGAAAAGCTTCGTAAGGCTTATGCGAAGCGTGTTGATGCAGATGGTGGTGGGAAACTGACACCGACAGCAATTATTGCAAAAATAGTTGCGTCTGGGCTTGAGAAGTTTCCAAACTTTAATGCAAGTTTAGATATAGATAACCAACAAGTCATTTATAAAAATTACATCAATATGGGTATAGCAGTGGATACACCTCGTGGTTTGGTTGTACCAAACATTCGGAATACTAACCAAAAAAGCATCACTGAAATTTCTGGTGAGTTAAATGCTTTAGCTAGCAAGGCAAGAGAAGGTAAAACCACTATGGATGAAATGCAAGGTGGTACATTTACGATTACAAATCTTGGTGGCATTGGTGGCATTGCGTTTACACCGATTGTGAATTCACCTGAAGTAGCTATTTTAGGTGTAAACCGAGCACAGTGGGAACCTCGTTTAAATGATGACGGTGAATTTGAGCCACGCTTGATGATGACCTTATCGCTCTCTTATGACCACAGAATGATTAATGGTGCAGAAGCAGCACGTTTTACACGTTGGTTGTGCGAGGCGATTGAAGAACCTTTTGTAGTTATGTTGTAAGGGGTCTAGTGCTTTAACAAGTGAAAATCTAAGGGTGAATAATCTGAATTAGCTATAATATTTTGTACCCATAAGCTAATCTCTATGCCCAACCTATCCCCAAAAACTGATAAAGACCTTCATAACCAGACAATAAAAAAAGGAGTGGACTTTTGTGTCCACTCCTAAAAACTAATATTGATAAAGTTAAATCTAGTTGCTAGTCTCAAACAAACTCATATAAGAACCATATCCCTCAGCTTCCAAACTATCTTTTGGAACGAATCGCATAGAAGCAGAGTTCATACAGTAGCGTAAACCAGTTGGTTCTGGACCGTCATTAAAAACATGCCCTAGGTGGCTATCGCCGTACTTACTACGAACTTCTGTACGTACCATAAAGAATTTGCGGTCGACATGCTCGGTAATATGGTCAGGCTCTAGTGGCTGCCAGAAACTTGGCCAACCTGTGCCAGACTTGTATTTATGTGTTGAGCTAAAAAGTGGCTCACCAGAGACAATGTCTACATAGATACCATCTTCTTTGTTATCCCAGTATTCGTTTTGAAAAGGTCTTTCAGTACCATCTTCTTGGGTAACTTTGTATTGAATTGGGGTTAGCATTTGTTGAAGCACTGTTTGTTCTGGTTTTTCAAAGGTTAGCCATGGACCTGTTGCTGTCATGCCAGAATCCATTACTGCATCTGAACTAGTTGAATCAGTCATGGTTTCACCACTCTCTTCACTGCTAGAACTCATCATGTTTGACACGTTTACTTGTGAACTTGCATAAAACACGACATCGTTGCTGTTGTTTGAATCTGAGTCATCCATCATATCTGGCATATTTTCTGGAAGTTGGTAAACGGTATCGTCACCTTTCCAGGTACGGTTGATAAATTGGTCACGACCAGAGCCAAAGCGGTAGTACTTGTAGCGCGCGGAACTCTTTTTATAGTAATCCTGATGATAATCTTCAGCAGCATAGAAAGGTTTAAACGGTAGGATTTCTGTTGCAATTTCTGAATTGAACTTACCTGAAGCTTCTAGGGCAGCTTTTGAGCCTTCTGCTAACGTTTGCTCCATTTCATTGCTATACCAGATAGCAGATGTGTAGACAAAGCCTCTATCTACAAAAGAACCACCATCATCAGTTGGGTCATGTAAACGCCAGAAAATATCTAGCAGTTCTTGGTAGCTGATTTCATCTGGAATGTAGTGAACCTCAACTGCTTCACGGTGACCTGAGCCTTTAAGGGTTTGATAGGTTGGATTTACAGTTTCGCCACCCATATAGCCAGAAATTACATCGATTATGCCATCATGCTTTTCGTAGTCAGACTCAACACACCAGAAGCAGCCACCTGCAAAATAGGCTTTGTGGACAGCACTGGTTGATGTCATCATAGTATCGCTTGAATCACTGTTATTTTGCGAGATTGCTAATGAAGCAAAGAGTGTAAGTAGGATTAGGCTTACTGTAAAAAGTAGTGTCTGATTGGGTTTATTCGTGATTTTACTT
>CALDTA010000225.1:0-8513 GCA_937924455.1 uncultured Deinococcales bacterium | reverse complement strand
TGTATAGGTTGTTAGCGCATCTTGGGTCGTTGCATCTAAATTTACAAAGCTGCGTTCTGCGTAATCATAGACACTCAGGGTACGCAAGAATTTATCTGTATCTAAAGTACGTTTACCAAATATTTCTGAAAGCCTACCAGCACCAACACGGCGCTGGAATTCCATTTGCCAAAGTCTGTCTTGGGCATGAACAAAGCCAAGAGCAAAGTAGGCGTCCGCATCATTCTCAGCATAGATATGGGGTATGCCGTGTTCGTCTCGAATGACCTCAACTTGTGCAGTGATGCCTTCGAGCTGAATTTCGCCTTTGTATTTTGGTAGACCTGTGCGTAGGTAGATGATAGCTACAACAGCTACAATGATTAAGATAATCAGTAGCCACTTGATGAAGTTGAGAAGGTTTCGAAGAAGTGCAAACATAGATTTCCTTTAGCAGTATTTCTAGCAACGTTTGAGTTGTGTAGAGCATATCAGCTATTGGTGAGTGGCAGCAAATAGTGCTGCTATCACTTCTAAAGTTTTCTTGTTGCATGTTTGTCTTGCGCTGAACTTTAATATCAGCTTGTTTTTTAACTGGTAATACATAAATCAACGTATGAGCTTGTTATTTTTTGCAGTGGCTTGCAAATTTTGCTTAATTCATTACAACTTCAGCGATATTGTCTTTTAATACTTGCCCAAGGCGTTGAATGCCAGAATCAATCTGTTCTTCAGTCGCAACTGAATAGCTTAAGCGAAAGGTATTTTGACCAACTTGACTGTTACTATTTGCATGGAAAGGTTCACCAGGTACAAAGGCAACATTTTCTGCAAGTGCTTTTTCAAGCAGTTTTAAGCTGTTACTGCCTTTTGGTAAAGTGACCCACAAGAACATTCCCCCCTCAGGTTTAGTGTAACTCACGTTTTTAGGAAAGTATTTTTCTAAAGCGGTCAGCATAAGTTCTTGCTGTTTGCCATAGTAGCTTTGAACTTTGCTAATTTGTTCGTCCATAAAGCCATCTTTAGCAACTTCTAGGGCTATGTATTGTGTAAAGATGGGAGTGTGCAAGTCTGCGGCTTGTTTGGCTCGGACGACGGGCTCGAGCACTAAGGATTCAGAGACTAACCACGCTAATCGAATCCCAGGCACCAAAATTTTCGAAAAGGTACTACTATAAATCGTAATATCAGGTGCAAGTTCATAAAGCGAAGGCAAAGCCTCACCAGCAAAACGAAGTTGTCCATAAGGGTCGTCTTCAAAAATCGGCACATTGTATTTTCTAGCCAGTTCAACAATGAGCTGACGACGTTCCAAGCTAGTGCTTACCCCTCTGGGATTGTCAAAATTAGGGATGACATAGAGGAGTTTGGGCTTTTGGCTTAAGACTTCTTCTAATGATTCAGGCAAAAAACCATCATCATCACAAGTGATGTTGGCATAGTTCACCTCATAAGCATCAAAAGCTCGTAGCGCCCCCATATAGGTTGGGCTGGCAACGGCAACCGTATCATCAGGATTAAGTAAACACTTTGCAACCAAGTCCAATCCTTGCTGTGAGCCAGAAACGATTTGAACTTGCTCTGCTGTTGTATGAGGTATACGAGATGCAATCCACTCACGCAATGGCGCATGACCTTCTGTTGTGCTGTATTGCAACGCTTTTGCGCCATGATGCTCTAAAACGTAGTTTGTAACCTCTTTTATCCTCTCGATTGGGAATAAGTTTGGTGCAGGTAAACCACCAGCAAATGAAATCACATCTGATTGTTGTGTTAGTTTTAGGATTTCACGAATTGTTGATGGCTTCATGTTTTGGCTACGTTTTGAGAAGAAATCTGACCAGTTCATAGTAGTTGTAGCATAGCCGAGTGTTTTCTTTTGGTGTAGTACCAATCGCTGATTGGATGCTTTCAATTTTGCTTGAGGCTATTTTGCTTGAACTGTACAGTTGATGTTAAACGAAATAGTGTGTTTTTGAGCTATAGTTTTAAGCCTAGTAAAAAGAACCGCCTAGCGAAAAGACCGCCTAGCGAAATAGCGAAAAGACCCTCAAGCTGTGATGTTTCAAGAGTAAGTTTTTATAGGTTGAATCTTGTTTACCATATAAGGACGTACCCTGAGTACATCTATTTCAGTTGATTGACTTGGAGTACAGATTAAATGCATTAAACTAGAAAGCGTGTCTTTTCCTGTTTTAGAACGTCATGATTTGGGCAATGGCATCATTGCATACAACATAGGTAAGCGCAGGATGACTGCTTGGGCATATCGTATAGGTAAAACCTTGATTGATTCAGGTGCGCCAAATATGTCTAAAGAGTTACTGCCTTTTATTTTGCAGGATGGTGATATAGAGCATATCTACCTGACTCACCACCACGAAGATCATAGTGGTGGTGCAACCACTATTCGAAATGAGACAGGTGCGGAGATTACCGTTAGTTCCTATAGTCAAGCTTTAATTCGAAAAGGCTATGTACAATATCCATATCAGCATGTGGTTTGGGGGCGCTTTCAAGCTTTTCAGGAGAATCACTGTTTAGAGCTGCCAGCGTTTGAAAGTGTTTCATACAAAACCAACGATGGTGATTTCCAAGTCTTTCATGCACCAGGGCACTCACATGACATGACCGTTGTTTATGATGCTGAACGAAAAGCTTTGTTTTCAGCAGATATGTATTTATCAAGCCGACAAAGACTGATGAGGCGAGATGAAAACTTTTTTGTGTCCTTAGAGACCTTAAAACGTATCATCAAACTAAATGTAGAGATATTGTTGTGCGGACATCGACCTGTTTTTTCAGATGGCAATGAAAAGCTGGAGAAAAAGCTTGTATTTATGGAAACCATTCAAGACAAACTTGAGGGAAATGCTAATGAACGTATTGAAACAAAGCTTTTAGACGACCTTCTTGGTAAAGAAGATAGTGCATTTCGCTTGCTCAGTTTAGGTAATGTTTCTAGAGCAAATTTGGTTAAGTCACTTTTAGGAGACGTTAAAGCACGTCCTGATGTTGTGCGAACTGTAGGAGAGAAGTTGGCACATTACGACTTTAGCTAAAAGAATAGCTGTTCTGTTGCTTATCTCTCGTCAATAACCTCAGCATCATCAGGTACGTAAGCGACGTCCAGTGGATCTAAGTCTTGGTCTTGTATTAAATTGTTAAATTGCAGATTTGCCACAGGAGCTTCTTGGTCAGGCATGTAGATTTCAAGCTTGTATGGATACCATTCTTCGTCAACAACCCAAGCCATGATGTGACCCATGTCAGTTGTTGTATCAAAATCATTATCAAAGCGTAATTGGTATAAATTTACCGTTGAGCCATTAACTTCCGCTTCAGCATAGTCAAGAACTGTGCCACTCCATCCCAAAAAAAGTCTTTCGGGATCTAAACCTAGAAACAGGTCGATATCACTATCTGCTGCTTCGGGAACTAAGCCACCAAATGCATTTGGGTCGGTTGCATCATAAACTGTGACTTGGTTTGTTAAAAATAGATAGTTGTAGACAGTTTCTTTGTCCAGAACGATAAAGTTGTCGGCTAGAATATCGGGTTGAATGAACTCAGCTCTGCCAACATTTTCTTCTCTTAAAAACTGTAAGAAAATTTCTAAGTCCAGTGCTGCGCCACTAAAGTCAATAAGCTGACCAGTAATTGTTGTTTCAAAGTCGATGACGCTGCCAGCCTTGAGCTCGAGCTGCTCTATAATTTCCTCAGCCGTCATGTCTTGGGCAGTCGCAATGGAAATGCTATTGGAAGAGCACACAAAGCAGAAAACTAATACTAAGATGCTTAAAAAATTAGGTGTGAAGTGAGTTTTTTTTCGTTTAATAATAGATGATTTCATAGTTTTTCCAAATTTTTGATGTTCGAAAGTCCTAAATAGTCCTAAATTACTTGTTGAACATCATAATATGTTTAACTTTACACCTTCAAAACTGTGAGTTGTGAGGGTTAAAGCTATCCAAAAAATAGATTTGACTGAAGATCTATTCAGCTAAGGCTATATTTTCTGAATATTTGTTCAGAAAAGCCCAATATTCTTTGATTTATTGAAAATAATGTGAGATGTTATCTAACCGTATTCAAATCTAGGCGTATCATAGTAAAGTATGGCTATCTGAGGAACATAGCTAGATTAAGGGATTGATTATTGAATTAGGAAGATGTGGATCAAGACTCATAATCTGATATAACCTTCGATAACCTTATTCGAATTTTCAAGAAAGGCATTTCCAGTAATGAAAAAAATTGCTCTATTACTCGCTGGTTTAGCAACATTTTTGTTTGCACCAGCATTAGCACAAGGTAATGAAAATATCATTATCAGCCCGCAGTCAATTGTCATTAACCCATATGCAACCGAAGCATATGAGGTTGAGGTTTTTGTAGATAAAGATACAAGTGGTGATCTTGCACCTGCCTATAACGTTGGTGACAACATCACACTGAGTGTTCGTGCAAACCAAGATAGCTATGTTTATCTTTTCAATGTTCGTTCAGATGGTACTGTAAATCAGATTCTTCCAAATCGTTTTGATGATGCAGGTAGAGATAACTATGTTGTTGCAAACACTACCAAGACCTTTCCACCTGTAGGGGCTGCTTATCGCTTTAGTGTAGATGCACCACTTGGTCTAGATAAAGTTATTGCTGTAGGTAGTAAAACTCAACTAGATGTAACTGAGCTAGCGAACTTCCGTACTGATCCAAACTTTGCTTCAAGCAATCTTGGTGAGCAAGGTTTTGCAAGAACACTTTCAATCATTGTTAATCCAATCGAGCAAAATGACTGGGTGACTGACACCGTTCTTTTCTACGTTGTTGATAACACACCACCACCAGCGCCTATCTATGGTGCGATTTCAGTTACTGCTAACGTGAATAACGCAGCAGTGTATGTGGATAATAACTTCATGGGCTATACACGAGCTGGTCAGGCTATCTCTGTTGAGTCTACTACTGGTTCTCACACAGTAAGAATTGCTGTTGATGGTTATGATGTATTTGAACAAGCCGTCAATGTTCTTGGTGGTCAGTCAACAAACATTACAGCTACACTTACACCTGTAGTTAGTCAAGGAACTGTAAACTTTGACAGTAACCCACGTGGTGCAACTGTTTTTGTGAACGGTGTAACTGTTGGTCAAACCCCAACAGGTGCAGTGAGCTATCAGCCTGGTACCTATACAGCAACGTTTAGAAGAGCTGGCTATCAAGATGCAAGCCAAAGCTTTAGCGTAAGTGCAGGTAGTAACCAGAATGTAAGTGCTAGCCTAGTTCAGGTTACGCCAAGAGGCACTGTAAACTTTGATAGTAATCCTCGTGGTGCAACTGTTTATGTAGATGGTAATGTTGTAGGTACAACACCAACTGGTTCTATTCAGCTAGATGCAGGCACATACACAGCAACCTATAGATTAAATGGTTATGTAGATGCAAGTCAGCAGTTCACAGTTGCTGGTAATCAAAACCGTAGCATCAGTGCAACGATGGCACCACCAGCACCAGCTTTAGGTAACCTAATTCTTCGTCCAACTGCACCAAACCCACGTGTGTTCATCAATGGTAAAGACTATGGCACAATCGCAAGTGGTACAATTGGTCGTCTTCGTGACTTACCAGCAGGTACTCATGAATTGACTGTTGTTGCAGATGGCTATAGTACTTACTGTGAAGACATCGTTATTACTGCTGGTCGTGGTACTGAAATTACAGCTACACAGACTAGACGATAAGACTTAAACTTTAAGTTTAAGTTTAAAGAGAATAATTTAGTAAGCTTTGTAGTAGCTCCCTTTTTGGGAGCTACTTTTTTGTTGTTATGATTAGGTTTGATGAAAGTAGGTATATATGTCTTCTGAAATAGATATCAAAGCGTTTAATCATATTGTGGTATTGACAGGTGCAGGCATCTCTGTTGCATCAGGTCTTCAAGCCTTTCGTGGACCTGGTGGTATTTGGGAAGAAGTAGATGTTGACAGATACGGTACTAAAGAAGCTCTGGAACGAGAGCCACTTGGTATGTGGCAATTATGGGGAGCACTACGTCCACTTGCAAATCAAGCAAAGCCGAATGATGCACATTACGCCTTAGCTGAATTTGAAAACTCACTTGATGCTGATAAAAGCTTTACTCTGATTACTCAGAATATAGATGGGTTACATGGGCGAGCTAGCAGCAAGAATATAATCGAGATACATGGCAATGTTCATGTAACTAAGTGCAGCAATGCTAGTTGCGGTTTACCTGCGTTTGAAGATGTCGAGCATTACACAGAAGAGCTACCCTTATGTCCAAAGTGCAATGCCACGTTGCGTCCAGATATTGTGTTATTCAATGAAATGCTACCTGAAGATGCACTTATTAGAACACAAGCTGCACTGTCTAAAGTTGACTTATTTATTGCGATAGGTACGTCTGGTTCAGTATATCCTGCTGCTAATTTTGTGACGATTGCTAAACAACAAGGGGCAAAGACGGTTTTGGTGAATCTAGAATCAATGCTGCCTACAAATCCATATTTTGATTTGGAACTATTAGGTCCCGCAGAGGTTGTTTTACCAAAGCTTTTGTTGCAGGGCTGATAGGCTAATATTTTTGAAAGCAGTCATGATTTTTAAGTATTATTTTGTACTATTTATTAAAATCTTAACTACATTGAAATCTTAACTACATTGAAATCTTAATTGCATTGAAATCGTAACTACATTGAAGTCTTAACTACATTGAAGTCTTAACTACAGGTCTATGTATTCAAGCTTCAAAAACAAAAATATAACGCCTATAAATATAACGCCTATAAATATAACGGTTATGAAACTGAAGATTTTTTCAGTTTTTCTCAGGTTTGCAGCCTACTTTGCAACTTAAACTCTTAAATGTAATACAATGTTTTTGAAATAAAGGAGAATTATGAAAGAAACAATAAAGATTTTGAGAGATTTGGGAGTGGGAGATATGAAGTATCTTAAACCTTTGCCTTTGGGATTGATTTTGATTGCACTATTCGTGAGTGCAAGTGCTATAGCACAAACCCAAGCTATATATTCGCCTTATGATTCATCCTATGGTACGTCAGCTAGATCTTATTCGCAAAACAATTTACCTAGACTCTTAGCATCGCCGTATACTGTAAGTTCGTCATCGTATTCCACCCATAGTAGGCAAGCTAATTCTTACAATGGTTTTTCTAGCTATGAAGCATATCTTGAAGATTATAATAGGCGCAATGCTTCTACTTTACCTACTAGGACAGCTGCATTTACTCGTACACCTGCATCTACATCTACTGACCCTTGTAGCTTTGCACAAACCCTATCAATTATAGTGACAGCAAATAACAATTGCGCCCCTATAGGTAGACAAGCTTCACCTTCTATAAGCCCTGATAGTTACCCAACATATGACGCTTATTTTGCTGCCTATCAAGCGCTTCATGGTGGATCGAGTAGTCAAGCTAGTTCCCAACCTCGTTCACAAGTTACTAGCTCAACACCTTCTACTAGCGCAGCACCCTATAATGGCTATCCAAGCTATGAACATTATTTAGCAGCTTTCCATGCTGGACAAGTATCATCTTCGAGTCAAACATCGCAACAGAGAACAGCTCCAGCACAGTCTTCAGGTACTTATAATGGTTATCCAAGCTATGAACACTATTTAGCAGCTTTCCATGCTGGTCAAGTATCGTCTTCGAGTCAAACATCGCAACAAAGATCAGTTCCAACACAGTCTTCAGGTACTTATAATGGTTATCCAAGCTATGAGCATTACTTAGCAGCTTTTAGAGCTGGTCAAGTGTCTAGTACAACTACGCTACCAAATAATTCTGTTACGAGTGGTTATTATGGCTATAGTTCGTATGCGGAATATTTAAGAGCTTTTAATGAGTTGAACGGCTCGAGCCCAACAATCACCCCACGCACAGCTACAGTACCAACACCTACCTCAACGGCTGGTTATTTTGATTTTGTCGTAGGTCAGTCATACAGCTTTAACGACGGATTAGTGATGACTGTTCAGTCCTTAAACGATAGTCGCTGCCCACAAGGTGTAGCCTGTCTATGGCAAGGCAATATCAATGCAAGTGTTCGTTTAGCAAAAGGTGCAGAAGTGCGTGATGTAACTGTAACTATCACTGATGGTCAACAAACACCACAAGTTGTTGTTGATGGTTCATCTGTACAGTTTGTGGGTCTTGGGGAGAGAGTTAATAACGCAAATACACTTAAAACCTATATTGTTATGAATTAAGTGTTATACCGAAGTGAATCATGGATGTCATAGTCACAAACATAGCAAAGTTTCGTAATTTGTGTGCCCTTCGGTTCTAAAGGCAACTTTTTCTGCTGATTAATTATGACTTTCTTCTTTCAGTTTAGTATTAGATTATCAACTCACTAGCAGAAAAATATTAGGAGAAAAATATGTTGACTCAAAATGAAATGTTAAAAGCGGTTCGTGGTTTTATGTTAAAGACAACTGAAGAGCTAAGTGATGACCAATTACTCAAAACACCTGAAGG
>CALDTA010000224.1:0-3224 GCA_937924455.1 uncultured Deinococcales bacterium | reverse complement strand
GCTTATACAGCTATGTTTGAGATTGCCTTTGATTTAGCATAATACGAACTGGGTCACTACTGTAGCCAAACCTATAGCAATTGCAAAAAAGATTCCAGCAGCGAGAAGCACTTTCGTATTACTGTTCAAGGCATAGTTACAGTTAACATGAACATCAACACAGAATCGGTCGTGCTGGAATTAATAATGCAAATGCCAATAATACAACCAAGCCTCCTCATTTGTGTCTGCTCGGGTTCTAATGACCTTTTCCCTGTGATGAACTACTTAAGATGAATAGCGTTTCCACGTAACAACTGTACACACTAAGTGAGTTAATTCTTACTCGTTACGAAGCTCGCCGATTCACTGCTGTTGCAGTGAATCGTGGAACTGCTATTAGGTCAAATCGTTTGGGATGACTCTACAACTTACAAATCTTGTGACCATGTAAATCTTGTGACCATGCAGGAGGCAAGGTGTAAGCAGCATTCCGTCCTTGCATTTTTGCCTCACCTAACGCTTCTTTTGCCTTTGCAAAGAAATCATCGATATTGAGACCTAGTCTAGGATAAACACTTGCTATACCAAAACTAGCAGTAACGACATCAGAAATATCTGAAGCAAGGTTTGGAATAGCTAATGCCTTAATTGCGGCTAATATATCCTCTGTATGTACTAGAGCCTCATCAATGAGTGCATTAGGTACTAACATTGCGAAGCAATCTTCTTCATAGCGTGTCACAACGCTATCATGCAAGTCCTTGCACTGCTCAAGCAAAGTATTCGCAATATATCTCAGAACTTGATCTCCAGATTGATATCCATAAACATCATTATAGTCTTTTAGATAATCAACATCACATAAAATGAGGCTAAGACATTGCTCTGACGCCTGCTGACTATTCCATAGCTTTTTTATGGCTTTGTCAAAGTAACGCCTGTTATAAAGTTTTGTTAGCTTATCTTTATAACTAAGCTTTACAAGCGTCTTCCTAAAGGCATGTCGCAATGCATCCATTTGTTCTGATACGCCAACTTGCTCAAACATATCAGCTTGTTCAAGACTGTCATCTACTAGAGCTCCTCCCACCACAGGTACTGTTGATACAGGATAGCTACTAGCTTTAGCCACATCCTGATCATGTAGCGAACTACTCATATGACTCCACTCTTCCTTTAATAGCTCAGTATTTATCTAAATAACTAAGCTGAACTTACCATTCTCTAGTTGGTAAGAACTGTACACATCACTGCCATTAATTTATACCCACTCACTATCTACTATTAGTGCTACAAATGCAGGTGCAAGATCATTCGTGCAAAGGCATCTATAATTTACACCTACGTAAGGGTAATAAATTTTATGTCGGATACTAAACTTAAACTCAGAACGAAAACTGCTGTAGAACTTAAATAACTTAATGTCGATTGAACAGATTTTTAGAACTGTCGTTTGAAGAGGACTCGATTAGTTGTTATCTATTGGGATAACATTAACCTTCAAAAACATTTCCATAAGTAAAATCTAATTCTCGAATGCCAAAACTAGTTAAGCGAATAATATACTTCAGATAAAGATAATTTAACTTTCTGCAAATATTAAAAGGAATGCTTCACTAGCTCTATACTAAATTATCATAACATATCATTTATAGCAACATTATCACTCAAAACACTAAACTTTAGATTAAGACTTTATGCCGAGAAAGCTTGACTAGCACACACTTTCTACTATTTGTTAGCTCAAAGTCTTTATGGCGCAATAGAAAATACTGATTCTTCAAAATAACGTTAGCATTATGCTACAAAAAAGCTCTGCTGCAATTAACAATTTTGTGATAGACCACCAGTATAGTAATAATTTGGATTATCGGGGAGGCGTCTACTACGTGGAACAAATCTTAGGTCTAGAAGAACAACTGCAAACTACTAGCAATTCTGTTGCGTCAAATTCAGCACTTAGTACCAGAAACGCTAGCACAAGCAGTACAAGCATAGATGTTTCTGTAAACAATCTTGTCATCAATGACAATGCATTTAATGACAATGCATTTAATGATAATGCAATTTTTATAGAACAGTCACACCAGCACAGTTCATCTCACTATTTAGATGTTAATAGTTCTATCAACCAGACCACACAAAAATACACTACACAAAAACACACTACACAAAAATATACAACACAAAAACAGGCAACAAATCTAAGCTCAAGTTTGCCTTTAGAACATGCACTGGCACTTAGTTCTACCTACTTTTCCAACAATACTATCGAAGCACACAACGAAGCAGCATTTTACACAATGATTACACAGGCGCTAGCTCTGTGTCAGTTGCGAAATGAAGTTAGTTACAGAATCTGCTTTTTGCATAATCTAGCACTTTACTTCTATACAAAAGCTGCGCCCCAACTGAAATACTTGAAAAGGCTTGAAGATGTGCTCGAGCTCTCCCCCAAACAGCGCTCAACAGCCACATGCTTTAACAACTTAGCCTTCATGCGCTTAAGCAGCTATATACTAAAATCAGAAAATCGTGAAGCAATTAAAGCTTTTAGCCAGATATTACCAGAACAAAAGCAATTGCCTGTTTTTATAACAACAGAAATTGAATTACTGTTAGCACTTAATCAAGTAGATAAAGCCTTCGAAACAAATAAGCACTTTACACAGCAAACATTTGAAGGCACAGCAGATAAAAAAGCAGCTAAAACTGTACAAACTGCCTACGTTGACCTACATAACTACATGATTTTCCAAAAGGCTGGTAATTTCTTCAAAGCAAAACAACACCTAGAACAAGCATTACAAAGTTTTGAACAAACAGCATGCAACCGTTCAGTCGCAAACTGTCACCACTATCTTTCCGAACTATACGAAAACCTCGGATACTACGGTCAAGCACTTGAACATATTAAGCTGGCGAATCAATTTGAAGCGAAAACTCAATCCTCAGATATTAATATCAGTGAGCTAGAACGCTTACACACCCAGTTCCGAAAAAAAGTATTTACCCATAAAAACAATTCAGCAACCCTAAACTGACAGAAGATTCAACAGAAGATTCACTAGACAAGATCTACCGATTACCGTTCAGTTTAGTTTTAGCACTACCAAACACATCTCCTATAACTCAACAACATATACAACTTCTACCCTCTTCAGAAGATTTTTTATTGAAGACGGGTTCTATTAGTAAGGGGTGCGTCCCGCTCAAGGTTGAAACGTACATGACTATATCTA
>CALDTA010000223.1:0-3933 GCA_937924455.1 uncultured Deinococcales bacterium | reverse complement strand
TGGTGCGATTTGCTGTGTAAGGCTGTAGTAGGGCTGAATACTTGTAACAACAGTTTGTGCCAAGCTTTGTTGCTGGAAAAAAGTTGCACATATGAAAAGCAATAAAGCACAATGAGATTTTAGAGATAAATATTTAGCCATATAATTCTGTTATTTATTCAGTATCGTCATACCACTGAATATGTTCAATGTTAGTTGCTATTGGACCATCTAAGGTAATGGCCACAGCATTGACATTTGCCTCACCCTCAGCAGGTTTAAAGCGGCGAGGCTGTTTGTTTATAAAGCGCTCGAGCACAGCCTCATAGTCCATGCCAATGGCTGAATCACTTACCCCTGTCATGCCGACATCAGTGATGTAGGCAGTACCTCCATCAATTCGTGCATCAGCAGTGGGGATGTGTGTATGTGTGCCAAGCACGGCACTCACCTGACCACGTAAGTAGTAGGAAAATACTTTTTTCTCGCTGGTGGCTTCGGCATGAAAGTCTAGTATTAAGGGAATATCCTTTGGGTGTTCTTCTAAAATAGTGTCTATGGCACTAAAAGGGCAGTCATAGTAATCCATGTAAACCCGACCTAACATGTTGGATACTGCAATTTTGTTTCCCGACTTGCTAGTGAATTGGTAATAGCCAAAACCAGGAGAACCTTTTGGCAAATTGTATGGGCGAATGAGCGTTGGGCTTTCCTCTACAATTTCAAGTGCTTCACGGTTATCCCAAGCATGATTTCCAAGCGTGATGACATCTATGCCCATATTTTTTAACTCTTTAAAGTGTTTACGGGTAATGCCTTTTCCACCAGCAACATTTTCACCATTAGCAATGATGAAATCATAGTCATGGCGATACTCGTTTAGAAATGCCTTGGTAATTTTTAGTCCTGCGTTGGCAAATATATCGCCAATAAATAGGATGTTCACACTAGGTTACCTTAATCATCTAACTAATTTGGAAGTCACGACTTACTATCTACTTACTATATAGATACTAACTACTTAGTATCTATGTTGTCACGCCAATATTGTTCATCCCAACCAATGCTGAGCGTATTACCGTCTTTTAATAAAGGCTGCTGCATTAATTTAGGATTTGCCAAAAGTTTTTCAAGCAATTCATCATCGCTTACTCGCATGTATTCTAAGCCTGATTTTTCATAGGCTTTTGAGTCTTTATCTATGAGTGCATCAATGCCAAAACGATTTACAAAGGTTTTGAGCTGACCTATTGAAATTTTGCCACTCAGATCAAAGAATTGTGCTTCCATGCGTCTTTCTTTAAAAAAGCGCTGAGCTTTTTTACTATCGTTTGATTTATGTGTTCCAAAAATTTGGACTGGCATTGAATTAATTAACCTTAGCTATCGATTTATATTCGATACTTGATGCTTTTAGACTTGATGTTCATAGGCAATATAAATATATATGTCTAATTGCGTTAAGCCTTTAGTTTGTATAGCTTAACGGTAACATGAAGAGATTTGCAACAGTGATATATAGTCACAATACTGTGTGTTGGCTCTGATTAGGTGATCTGTAGACAACACAGGCATGTCTTATTTAGTCACAATACTGTGTGTTGGTTCTGATTAGGTAATACCGCCATCTGCTGGTGGCCAGAGTGCCATTATTTGTCTAAGGGTGATAATTTGCCCGTAGTGATGAGCGTTGTGCAGAATGACGGAGTAGAGCATTGTCATGCCAACATTGCGTTTATCGTGTCCACCGCCTACAGTTTTGCCCATGCTAAAAGGACGTTTGAGTAATTCTGAATCATGACAAAGTGTTTTGATTTTTTCTTGGGTAGCAAAGAAGTTATCTTTTAAATCTTGCCACTCGTCTTCTTTAACAGGAAAGAAGGTACCACTGAGACTATCGGGGTAGGGCTCGAGCTCACCCTCAACCCCTTTCATAAACCAGGTTTGCCAATAGTCCAAGTGAGAGACAATATTAGCAATGGTGTGTGGCGAAGCTTCAACCGTAGCCACGGCATCACTAGCTTGTAAATCACCTAGCAGACTTGGAGGATTGGTGAAAGCTTTTCCTCCCTCAAGCATGAAAACTAAAAAGTCAGCTTCTAAACTAAATACCGTTTGTGTGTTTGTTTCAGACATGATAGTACCTCGTATGAATTTTGTTATAACTTACAACAGTTTCAGCACGACTTAAAAGGTTTAGAACTTGAAAGGTTTGGAGCTTGAAAGGTTTAGGACTTAAAAGATTAGACTTAGCAAAGATTGAAGCTTATTGAAAACAATTATTAGCAAAGGTCTGCCATTGTTCCGATGTAACTACACTGACACGGGCATCTTTATCAATCTGAAGTTGAAAACGGTCTAATTGCACAGGTAGACATAAGTTCGTTAGACGTAAAACAATTAGGTTGAAGTCACTGTTGTTTTGTAAGTAACTTCCTGTTTCTATGGAGCTAGTATCCCATGTGTAGCCGTAAGCACTTGTTAAAAGTGCAGCTTCTGAAATGTTATCAATGCTGCCTAAAAAGTTTGTAATGGATTGAGCAGTGTTTACAATGCTTGCAGTGTCATTATGAATCGCAACTATATATTTGTAACAAATACTTTCTTGCCCTTGGCAACCAATGTTAAAACCTTTGTTCGCTGTTGCTGTATTTAAGGCTTCAAGAGCAGTACTACTTAGTTGTGATGTTGTTTTTGCTCCACCTGAACTCAAGACTACACTTGCTTTGCCACGTTCTGCTTGACGCAGTTCCCAATAGTCATAGGCTTGACTAGGTTGAAGAGATGTGAGGTCAATGTTGCTAACAGTTGGTAAGAGGCTAAAGCTACTAAAGTCGAGGCTTTGTAGTGAACTACTACAACCATTGAAGATTAAGCAGCTAAGTAGAATAGATACTAATTTGTAGATAGGTTTATAGCTGAGTAAGTTTGATTTTTGCATAAAGTGAAATTAAAGTTCTATAAAGCTTTTGTCTGAAAAACATAGTCTTTCGACACCAGTATCAGTGACAACTGTGAGGTCTTCAATACGAACCCCTGCATCTCCAGGGATGTAAATACCAGGTTCTATGGTGACGGTCATGTTGGGCTCGAGCACAAGCTCTGGTTGCCTCGGTGATAAGTTTGGCGCCTCATGAATTTCTAAACCTACACCATGCCCCAACCCGTGAGGAAAATAATCACCGTAGCCAGCCTCAGCGATATAATTTCTTGCTACAGCGTCAACATCAACCCCTTTTTTATGTGGTCCTGCTGCTGCTAAGGCAGCTTCTTCAGCAGCGAGTACCGTATCGTAAATAGCTCGGTGTGCTTCACTCACTTTGCCCATGCCAAAAGTTCGGGTCATGTCTGAGTGATAGCCATCAATTACACAGCCAAAATCTAAAGTTACAAGTTCGCCACTCTGGATTTCTTTTTGTGAGGCTACACCGTGGGGCATGGCACTACGTGAACCACTTGCCACGATGATTTCGAAACTGACAGATTCAGCGCCTTGAGTACGCATATAGCGTTCTAATTCCAAAGCTACTTCAACTTCTTTCATGCCCACTTTGATGTACTCCAAGATGTGTGTAAAAGCCTCATCGCCAAGTTTGGCTGCCTCACGCATTTTTGCAAGCTC
This sequence comes from uncultured Deinococcales bacterium, assembly GCA_937924455.1. GTDB lineage: Bacteria > Deinococcota > Deinococci > Deinococcales > Trueperaceae > CALGZD01. Next base: position 332 of record CALDTA010000223.1, on the reverse strand, counting down.
TGCTTCAGTTTTGTAAAGACGAATTTGTTCGATAACAGAGCTGCAGCCTTTAGGCTCTGCAAGCTTGTACTCTACAAATTTTGATTTAAGCAGCTCGACATCTGCATAGCTCATGGCATCAGATTCAAAAGATAAAGGATATCCTCCCAAATGATTGTTGACCATCAACTTTATCCAGTCACGATCCATGTCGATAGCAACATCTATCGAAGCCTCTTCTTTAGCTTGAGCAATATAGCGACCATCTGTGATTAAAACAGCACTGTCTTGTGTCAGTAGAACTTTTGCGTCCTCAGGGGTGCTGAAGTTTGAAAGGTAGCGAACATTAGCAG
>CALDTA010000222.1:0-4165 GCA_937924455.1 uncultured Deinococcales bacterium | reverse complement strand
TTAAATACAAATAATAAATATAAAGCTGGAATCGTCAGTAAATTGAGCTTAACACGATTTTGATAGCACTTTACTGTCATTTTACCCATCTACCTAAGCTTAATCCCTTATCTCTTCAAGCTTTAGCAATTTCTATAAAATCAGCTTAATACTCTTTTGAAGGCAATCGGAGTAAAGCAGTTATGAAGTTGAATGGTGTCTAGATTTTTGCGTTATTCAAGTATGTACTGCGATTGCAACAAGCTTCGTTCATTTTGGGGTAAGTACGCTAGACTTCACTATCTGGATTTTACTAAGAGTGCATCCGTAAATTGAAGGTTTCCGATTTCGTGTGTATTATTTTAAGGCAAACTGATTAAATCAAGGATTACACAAGTCGATATACGAAATCTGGTAAACCGTTGGTAAATTGGATGTTGATGAAGGTAGCGTGTTTTCAAACGAAGTGTAATGAACAGCTTTTTTGTTCATTCATTAACCACCACTTGCCTAAACCGCGACTTACCTGAACCGCCACTTGCCTAACTAAACCGCCACTTGCCTAACTAAACCGCCACCTAGAAAAAGGGTGTAACGTTTCAAGGAATACCTTAAAGCCAGATTTAGCTTGATATCGAATACATGGCATCTACATGGCATCCAATATATAGATGCACCTCTTAACTAGACTTCACCAGACTTAACTAGACTTCACTATGGATTTATTGTCATGACTGCTAAGCTATTAGCTATGGATGCAAGTGAAAAACAATATGTACTTAATACTTTGGCTGGAGACTCATGGCGTTTATTTCGCATCATGGGTGAGTTTGTTCAAGGCTTCGAAGAATTAGCTGATGTAAAGAAAGCCGTTACGATTTTTGGTTCTGCAAGATTTAGCGAAGAGGACGAGAATTTTCAAAAAGCTGAGGCGTTAGCAGCAAATTTGGCACGTTGTGGTTTTACTGTTGTTACAGGTGGTGGACCAGGCGTAATGGAAGCAGCCAACAAAGGTGCTTATGAAGCAAAAGGTCGTAGTGTGGGCATCAGCATTGATTTGCCTTTTGAGACAGGTCCTAACCCGTACCAGACGGATGTTTTGATGATGCGCTATTTCTTTGTTCGTAAAGTTATGCTTTTAAAATACTCAACCGCAATTGTTGTGTTTCCCGGTGGTTTTGGAACGCTGGATGAGTTTTTTGAGGCCATAACCTTAATTCAAACCAAGAAAATTAAACCTGTACCAATTTACTTGGTCGATACCTCTTATTGGCAAGGACTACTTGATTGGATTAAAGATACTTTGTTGGCTCGAGGCGCGATTTCTGAGAGTAATTTGAACCTTTATAAAGTGGTAGATGATATTGATTGTATTCCTGATGAAATCGATGAATATTACCAAAGTGAGCAACACGGTGGCTTTGTTGTTCCAAGTCTGAATGATGATGATTAAACCTGCCCAGATTAAACATGCCCAGATTGAGCATGTCTAATGACACGTAATTATTTTGGAAGCTTTTTCAAGGTAAGTTATTTACAACTCTAAGAGGGTTGTGATGGAACGATTGCAAACAAAAGCAGCTATTGATAAAAGCTGGTATAAAAAACCTAAAAATGCAAAATTGCGTACCTCTGCTGGTGGTGTCATTGTCAGGGCATCAAAAAAGCATATATGGGTAGCGTTGGCTCGAGGCATTCGGCAGCCAGACTACATACTGCCAAAGGGTGGGATTGAAAAAGGGGAGACGCTTGAGCAAGCAGCAAGGCGAGAAATTGAGGAAGAAGCAGGCTTCAAAGAGCTATACCTTTTGGCTTCTCTGGGAGAGTTGGAACGTTTTACCTACGATAAGCGCTACTGGGTCACTACGCACTATTTTTTATTTTTAACAAACGAGAAAAAAGTGCGTCCTACTGAAGAAAAACGTCATGGCAAGCCACACTGGTTTAAGTTGCATGACTTGCCAGATAATTTTTTTTGGCCTGAGCAGAAAAAGCTTGTCAAAAAGAATATTGACTTAATTGAATCTTTTGTAAAAACAGATAAATAAACAGGTTTACTTGCTACTCAACATGTGCCACGGTGGTGGATTTCGAAGGAATTCCTTCCAAGCATCTCGTTTTAGTTCCATGTATATATCTTCACGACCCCGATAGTTTTTGACGCGTTTTGTCTCTACGAAGCCAATGCGCTTAAAACTTCTTTGGGCACGTAGATTATCACCGTAAGTGTTCAGCTTCACTCGTCTTAGATTGAGCGTATCAAAGGCATGGCAAAGCAAGGCATAGATGGCTTCAGGACCATATCCTTTACTCCAAAACGCTTTTTCACCGATGATTATGCCGAGTGTGGCATCTTGCCTATTCATATCGTAAAGCTCAATTGTACCGATATATTCAGGAAATTGTTGATAGTAAAAGGATGTTTGGATGTTTTTTAGGTTTAGAGCTTGCTTTAAATCTAGGTTTAGATCATTGTTTGCTTGTAAGCCAACTGCATTATTTTGATTTACTTTTGTTTTGGATTGTTCACCGCTTGTATGAATACTATTTGCATTAGTTTCATTTGCATCAATACTACTTGTATAAATTCCAAAGGTTTCACGGTCAACTCGTTTGGCATCGGTTTTGAGTATTCTTTTTAGTAACCACAGTGGCATACGGCTAGGTTTTGTACCATTCAGGTGAGCAATTTCTTTATCACGAAAATGCTTGTGAATCCGTTTCCATGCCTCTTGCTCTAAGCTTTCGATAGGTCTCAGGGCTATGCGTTTATACTGTAAACCTGATTGAGGTAGTACAGGTACTTCAGATTGAGCTTGTCTAGCTTCAGAAGATTGTTTAGATGACAAACGCAAAAGCCGCAACATGTTAATCTTTAGCTTAATTGACGAAACGATAAGCTGCAAGTAGCTGTAAACAAAAAGGGTGCGTCCTATATAAGGTTGAAGGTGATTTTAGGGTAAATAGCATATTTTCAAACGAAGTGCGAAAATTGCAAGGTGTGTCCTAGACGAAGTTTGAAACAATGTTTTGTAGTCATGTGCGTTTCCAACCTTGAGCGGGACACACCCGTAAACAAATATTAATTCATATTATTGTGGCGCATCAAATTTTTGAGTGGTATTTTGTTACAAAATTGTTTAGCTTAGCTTTTCAGTATTAGTGAACAGACTATTTGGCTATACAATTCATTATAGAATTATTTAAGAAATAGAAGCTAGTTGAGGATGGCACGTTGTGAGTGACTCGAATGATACGATTGAGCGTTTTTCGGCAAAATTTCAAGAATTAAGAGATAAAATTTCTACAGTTATAGTAGGACAAGAGCAGGTTGTAGAAGATCTGTTGATAGTTGTTCTGGCGGGTGGTCATGCATTGATTGAAGGTGCACCAGGCTTGGGTAAAACACAGCTTGTGCGTACTTTTGCAAGCAGCACCCAACTAGAATTTGGTCGTGTGCAGTTCACGCCTGATTTAATGCCCGCAGATGTTACGGGCACAACGGTCATGCGTCAGCAAAGTAGCTCTGGAGACTTGAACTTTGAGTTTGAAGCTGGTCCAGTGTTTTGCAATGTTCTGCTTGCAGATGAGATTAATAGGGCTACACCAAAGACGCAATCTGCATTGCTTGAAGCGATGCAGGAGCGTTCTGTGACGATTTCAGGAACGGTACATCAGTTACCTGAACCCTTTGTAGTTCTAGCAACACAGAATCCTTTAGAAATGGAAGGCACTTACCCGCTACCCGAGGCGCAGTTAGATAGATTTCTCTTTAAAATAATTGTGAATCGACCAGATAGCGAGACTTTAAGAAGAATCTTGTTTATCACAACAGGTAAACAGTCGGCATCGATTGAGCCGATTTTTAAGCAAGGCGAACTAGTAGAAATGCAGAAGATTCTGCGTGCTGTTCCTATTGCTAGTAGTGCGATTGATTTTGTGGTTGAAATAAGCGAGGCAAGCCATAAGCACCCTATGCTGCGATTAGGTGCAAGCCCTCGTGGTGCTCAGGCTATGGTTTTGGCAGCAAAAGGCTATGCTCTAGCTGCGGGTAGACCGAATGTTGAACTTGAGGATATTAAACGTGCTGCTTTGCCAGCCCTGCGCCATCGTCTTTTACTTAGTTTTGAGGCTGAAGTAGAAGGTGTGGATACGGATACTGTTATCCAAGAGCTTCTAAGTTGAT
>CALDTA010000221.1:0-6257 GCA_937924455.1 uncultured Deinococcales bacterium | reverse complement strand
AGTTTGACAAATACTCTCTATGAGTTCTCTGTTTGGTTATGGACAGATGCTAATCAACCCAATGATGCAGCACTATATATGTATAACGGTAGTGATATTGCCATGCAAAAAATTATTTTGACATCTGAACCAACGAAGTACACGATTAAACATAAATTTAAAGAGACTGAGAACACTGCTTTTTCTATTAGAATAGATGGAATTGAGAACCAAGTCAGTAAGTTTAGTGAAGAAAATAAAGATAGTTATCTATATGCCTCAAAACCTTCTTTGCATAAACATAAATTAGAACCATTTTTATTGATGCATAATGAAAATACAGAAGTGCAGAGTCGTGATTTTTATACATATATTCATTTTGATAACTGGTCTATTTTAGACTATGATTTACACTACACCTACTCAGATGGCAAGGTGTTAGAACAATCAATTAAGCGTGACAGATACTCAAAAAATAATGGTAAGTACTTTTATGAATTGCCAGAGCGTGAAGGTAATGCTCATTTGTTGTCGATTACCTTAGATGGTTTGTCGAGTAAGCATCACGGAAGTGTGGGAACACAACTGTGTAGAAAACCATCTGATTAGTTTTGCAGATTCGTACTAGCCTTGCAGATTCGTAAAGTGATATTGCCAGACATGACTTCTTTTGGGAATTCGACTCTCAGCATGGTTAAGTCACTATGCTCTACACCAGATAGCTCCGTAAAAAAATGCTTTGGTCTAATGATATTACTACCAAGTAAAAGACTCTCATTAAAGCCACTCTCATAGCGGAAGTGAACCTTTATTGTGGCTATACTGACATCTTCAACATCTGCAGCTAAGTAGTAATCAAAGCCTGATATTCCTTTTGGGATGCCTAAGTCTAATATGTTGCCACCTGCAGCCTCGACACTGCGTAAAGCGACTGCGGTATCGTCAGAACAAAGGCTATAGACACTTGGTATGAGTTGGCGTAATTCATTTACAAAGCGTGCAGACATTCCAGCTGCAGTATGTCTTTCCCAAATTAAGAAGTTTGGTGTAGCTACAGTTTGGCGGATTGTTTCATCAGCTAGATAATATATGGGAGAACCAAACTGTCCGCTAGAAGACTTTGCTAAGTTGAGGACTTCAGTGGATAAGGCGTCAGATAGGAAACCCTGAAAATGAAAAGACTCAATATCACTAAAACTAGTTCCTACTAAAACTACTGGGATTTTATTATCTGCAAATAGGTCTTGTTGTAGTGAACTTTTGTTATTAGTCCTTGTTTCTGTTGCCTGGACTTTTGTTGTATGGGCTTCTGTTGTCTGGTAGACGTCTATTAGTTCTGTAGGTGTTTGAGATTCACAGACTGCTTCTATACGTTCCTTATATGTTCCTAGAAAAGCTTCTGAAGTAATAAGTTCAGTGTTGAATTCTTTTTTATTGGCTAATGCTTGATATGTAGGATTACTTTCTAAAGTTTTTGCAACTTCTTGTGCTACAGCCCTTGCTCCTGCTGGTGTCCAGTGGTGGTCTTGCTTAAAATAAACAGCTTCTTCAGGGTCTAATGCTAAAAGGGGTGTTGCTAGATCTGGGGCGATAATGCCAATATCTCTTAATTCCTGAATGCCTTGAAGATAGCTTTCATAACCTTCTTGAAAAGGATAAGGGCGAGTATCTTCTAAAGCTTGGTGATGAATCATGGCTCGAGCTGGTAAAACTAGCATGACAAGCTGTGTGCTATTTTGTTCTTTTAAAACTTTTGCAAAGCGCTCCAAATAAGCTAAAGCATCTGGATGATTTAGATAATTTGTAACAAAATCATATTTTAAAAAAAGATAACCTGTATCACTCTGGTAGACCTCATCTATCCACCATAAAGACCGCGGTCCACGTTGCGTAATGTTTGGGTCGTCGATAGTGTTGTTTGGTGTAACTGCTTCACAAAGTGAAATCATTTCTATAGGTGTTGTTTGGGCAAGACTGTCTTGAGAACAGAAAAGTAGGATTACACTGATGGTGTAAAATAACTTGAGTAACTTTTTTGATGTTTTCGATTCTAATGTTAATTGTAATGTTAGTTGTGATTTCATAGGCTATCTCAGTAACTTTTTAGTTTAATTGCTTTAATTTAAGAACACTATAAGGTTTTTTGCGTTAAGTAGTGTGAGGTTGATTTTTATGAGAGATGTATCCTTTACGCCTATACAAATCGCCTATACAAATAGGTCAGATTTTATCTGGCAAAAATCTAAAACAAGGATTTATACAAGCTCTTCTACGATTAACTGACTCAAGTCAGTTAATCGGCAAGCTTCGTAACGAGTAGGAATGAACTCATTTAGCATGGGTCAATATTACGTGGAAACGTTATATTGAGTCCGAAAACATCACTAATAAAGTAACCAGCTTGAATCGTCAAGTGCGTTAGTTTATTCCGCAACATGCTTAGATTCCTTAACTTATTCCTTAACTTTTGAACACTTCGAATTAATTAGCGAGTTAAGCGGAATAGATATTATACTAAACTGAAAGAAGAAAGTCATAATCAATCGCAGAAAAAGTTGCCTTTAGAACCGAAGGGCACACAAATTACGAAACTTTGCTATGTTTGTGACTATGACATCCATGATTCACTTCGGTATTACTCGCATTTTACAGACATAGCTGTTATTTTTGGGGTCATGGGATACTGTAATTTAAATTCCAAAAGTGCTAGAATTTGGGCTGGTTTGATTGTGAAATGTAGCACAAGTTCACATGAGTGAAAATACAGAAATTCTTCATGACTTTGTCATAGTGTCTGCTCTTTACTGAAGTGAATTGTTTAAGTTTATCGTGCTACTGAAATCATCCACATACAACTAGATATTGCTGTGTTTAAGCTTCAAGCCGTGAGTTTTAAACCTTTAGCTTTAAACTTTTAGCTTTAAAGCTGGAGTCTCAAAATCTGAGTCTTGAACATAGATTGAAAAACTATTTTTATTAAGTAAGAGAAAGGCGTGCAGATAAACCATGTATAGTCACCTCCTCATGCTGTTTCTAGCAGCAGGAACCATCGGTGCTTTGGCACTAATCGTAGGTGCCATTCTTGGCCCAAAAAAAGGACACGATGTAAAGTTAGAAGCCTACGAATCAGGTAACCCTATTGAGAGTACTGCACGTGAGCGCTTTCCTGTTCACTTTTACTTGGTTGCCATGCTCTTTATCCTTTTTGATATTGAGGCAGCTTTTTTGTACCCACTGGCTGTGAAGTTCAATGCAGCACCCCAGTTCCTTTTTGTACAAGCGATTATTTTTGTATTTATCCTAGTCGTAGGCTATGTTTATATCCTTCGCAAAGGCGTATTGGATTGGAGATAGTTTATGGCGCTACTCGATTTATTTGAAAAAGATGTTCAGGAGCTCGAGAACGAAGGTATTCTCTTCACTTCACTAGAAAAGCTTGTAGCTTGGGGACGTTCAAACAGCCTCTGGCCAGCTACTTTTGGTTTGGCTTGTTGTGCTATTGAGATGATGCAATCAACCAATGCTCGTAATGACCTTGCACGTTTTGGTTCAGAGGTGTTTCAAGCGAGTCCTCGTCAGGCAGATGTAATGATTGTAGCAGGGCGCTTATCTAAAAAAATGGCACCGATTACTCGCCGTGTTTATGACCAGATGCCAGACCCCAAATGGGTAATTAGCATGGGTGCATGTGCGTCATCTGGTGGTATGTTCAATAACTATGCCGTAGTGCAGAACGTAGATTCAGTGATACCTGTCGATATCTTCGTACCAGGTTGTCCACCACGTCCAGAAGCTTTAATCTATGCAGTTATGCAGCTTCAGAAAAAAGTGCGTGGTGAAGCTTTTGACCAAAATGGTGTCGAGTTACCAATGGTTCAGGCATGGAAAGGCTAAGGCTAGTCTGAAGATGAGTATTGTAGACACACTCACGACACAACTAGGTGCGATCGTTACCGAAAATAACGAAGAGAACGGTCTAAAAAATATTTTTGTTGAAACCGAAAATATTGTAAATGCCGTTACTCAAGCGAAAGCCTCAGGCTTTGACATGCTTTCAGACATTTTTGGTATTGACTATTTAAATTATCCACAGCATAGAGCTAAGCGTTTTGCGGTTGGTTACAACCTATACAGTACAGAAGCCAATGAGCGTATTTTTATTTGGGTTAGGCTCAATGATGGTGAGTCATTACCAACTATCACGCATTTATGGCGCGGTGCCAACTTTATGGAACGTGAAACTTACGATATGTATGGTGTTGAATTTGAAGGACACCCAGACCTACGCAAGCTCATCACACCAGAAGATTTAGACGGGCATCCGCTTCGTAAGGACTTCCCAATTGGTGAAAGCCCAACTTTGTTTAATGATGGTCGCTTTCTTGACCCTGCTAGCTTTCGTGCGGGTATGACAGGTCAAAGCGATAGGTTATCTAAACCCTCTATGGGACGCCAGTCTAGTAAATCTAAAGGGGGTGCTAACTGATGCCAGCGATTGAATTAACCGAAAAGAGTAAATCAGGACAAGAGTTTGAAACCAAGCTCATGCGCCTTAATGTAGGTCCGCAGCACCCAAGTACTCACGGTGTTTTGCGCCTTGTTGTAGATATGGATGGCGAGCGTGTTAAGCGTATTAAGCCACAAATTGGTTACCTTCATACTGGTTTTGAAAAAACGATGGAGCACCGTACTTACCAACAGTGTGTGACCTACTCTAATCGCATGGATTATTTGCATGGCTTTGGTCATGACATGGCATACGTGCTTTCTGTAGAGAAATTGATTGGCTCAGAAGTGCCAGTTCGTGCTCAGCAAGTCAGAGTCATTCTTACAGAACTTAACCGTCTTGCTAGCCACCTCGTATTTTTTGGTACAGGCATTTTAGATATGGGCGCACTCACACTACTTTTCTATACCTTTAGAGAGCGTGAAACGATTCTTGATTTATTTGAGATGGTTTGTGGTGTCCGTATGAACTACGGCTACTTCCGTGTTGGTGGTCTTAGCCGTGATATTCCTGAAGGTTTTGAAGAGAAAACGAGAGAGTTCATCAACGAATTCCCTCGCATGATGGACCAGTATGCAACTATGTTTGTGAAAAACGATATTTTTACAAGCCGTACTAAAAAAATGGGTGTTATTAGTCGTGAGCAAGCACTTGATTATGCACTAACAGGTCCAAGCTTAAGAGCTTCAGGTGTTAATCTCGACTTTAGAAAAGCACAACCTTATAGTGGCTATGAAAACTATGATTTTAATGTGCCTACCTCAGATGTGGGTGACGCCTATACACGCTTTATGATGCGTTTTGAAGAGATGGGCGAGAGCTTGAAGATTATTGAGCAAGCACTTGACCAACTTGAAGGTGGTCCTGTCAAAGACCCAAACAGAAAAGTTTCTTTACCACCACGCAGCGAGCTTGAAAACTCAATGGAAGCAGTTATTTTCCACTTTAAACTTGTCACTGAAGGCTTTCATCCGCCTAAAGGCAATGTTTATGTTCCGACTGAAAGTGCAAGGGGTGAGCTTGGCTACTTCATTGTCTCTGATGGTGGTTCTATGCCTTACCGTGTGAAGGTGCGTGTACCAAGTCTTATCAATTTGCAGAGTTTGGAACCAGCCTCGATAGATGGACTTTTTGCGGACTTGGTTGTGAACATCGCAACGCTTGATCCTGTTATGGGAGATGTTGATAAGTAAATATCAACTTATAGATGCTTATGTTAGAGAATAGAGATAAAGAGACTAGATATCAAGAAGTCAGATATAAAGAGTATGGCGATTGGGATGTTGGGCAATTAGAACTCATTCCTTTTTTTAAAGCTGTACCGCTTTGTATGCTTCTATCTCTACCGATAGGCATATGGCTAACAAAGAATAGTGTTCTCTGGCTTGTTATTGGCGCATTAGTTGGTGTTGTCGTAGCTTGTGAAGAGATTTATGAAAAAAGAAATTCTGAAATAAATTTTCAACAACAAAATTTTCAACAAGGAGAAGGAGGCGCAAGCACTTAGGCTGTTCGTAGTTTAGATTGCTAATAGCCTAGTGCGGGATACTATGAGCGCAACTTTAGAACCTCAAACAACTGTTAAAGGTTTTTTTGCAGATAAGCAAGAAATCTTAGAAGAAATCCTTGGTCGCTATCCTGACTATGGTCGCCGTAGCGCTGTCATGCCCTTGTTGTGGGAAGTACAGCGAACCGAGCGCTATGTGAGTGAAGCACGTATGCATGAAATTGGCGAGATTGTTGGTATCAGTGGTACTGAAGTCAAAGGTGT